>SYIB01000184.1 GCA_005798965.1 Planctomycetia bacterium | reverse complement strand
CGCGGTGCGGGCTTGGCGCTCGATCGCACTTCACCACGAGGAGCGGCTCGCGGTGCCCCATCACGCGGGCGTGGTGCGGCGCGACTGCTCGCGGTCCCCCGCTGGTCGCCAGTTCGTGCTGGGCCCCGCTCGGCGCCAGTTCGTGCTGAGCCCCGCTCGGCGCCAGCTCGTGCTGAGCCCCGCTCGGCGCCAGTTCGTGCTGAGCCCCGTTGGTCGCCAGTTCGTGCTGAGCCCCGCTCGGCGCGGGCTTTCGCCGAGAGCTCGCGCGTGCGCTGCGCGCGGCGTTCGAGGCGATCACTCTTCTCGTTGCGGCGCGAGGTGCGGATACCGCGTCGCTTGCGCACGGGGGCGCCACCTTCGTTGCGTTCGGCACGCTCGCGACGACGATGGATCGTGGCAGCATCCGCGAAGGCATCGCGCCGGACCTGATCCAGTTCATCTGCGGTGAGGTCGCGCCACTCGCCCACGGCCAGGCCCTTCAGCCGCAGCGGCCCCATCTTCACACGGCGTAGCTTCTTCACGGGGTGACCCAACGCCAGCAGCATGCGACGGATCTGGCGGTTGCGGCCCTCGAAGAGCTCCATGTACAGGATCGTCTTCTGACGGTCACGCGCAATCACGTCCAGGCGACCGGCCTTCGCCTTGCGGCCGGGGCCTCGCTCACCATCACTCAGAAAGACACCGCGCTCGAGTCGTGCGAGATCCTCATCCGACAGCTGCCCCGCCACCGTCACCTCGTAGCCCTTGTGCATCTCGTACCGCGGATGCGTCAGTCGATTGGCTAGCTCGCCGTCGTTGGTCATGAGCAGCAGGCCCGATGAATCCATGTCGAGCCGCCCGACCGGGTAGAGGCGCAAGCCGCTCGGATGCTCGATGAGGTCCACCGCGCACGAGCGCCCTTCCGGATCGCTGTTCGTGCAGACGACGCCCTTGGGCTTGAAGAGGAGCACATACGCCACGCGCGCGTCCCGGCGTACGCGACGACCATCGGCGACCACCTCGTCCTTGACCGGGTCGATCCACGCGGGCAGGCTCGCCACGAGCGTGCCATTCACCTCGACCAGACCCTCGGCGATCATCTCCTCGCAACGACGACGGCTGGCCACGCCCGCATCGGCAAGGAACTTCTGCAGACGGACGCCGCGCGCGGCATCGGTGTAGGGATGGTCGGCCTTGGGCATGCGTGCAAGTATGACCGCTATCCTCGTGGCATGCACGGTGAAACGCTGCTGGTCCTCATGCTCGCTGTGCAGGATGCCCCCACCGGCACGCTCGGTACGGGTGAACGGATCGCGCCCGCGCCGCGCGCACCCGCCCTGCTGATCGACCCCTTTGCAGCAGGCTCGATCGCCGGCGACGCCGTGACCGCGCATCAACTCGTGGAACCGCTCCGCGCCACAGCCGGGTTGATCCGACGATTCGGCATGGAGCGGCGCGATCCCAACGACTCGCCCTGGGTCGTGCGGTGCTTCGACGAACCTTGGCTCGTGGCCGACGTGGCTCGCGCTGCCACCGCACCGATTCGCTCGGAAGGACCTGCGATGCAGTGCCTTGCGGCGACGGCGGCCCAGGCGCTCGGCCAGCGCTTCGAACCCTCGACCGGTCAAGGCACGCTGCCCATGGCCGACACGCAAGGAGCGATCTTTGCCTTGGACTTTCTCGCCAACGGAGCGCGCGTGCATCGCATGAGCCTGCTCGATCCCGTGCTTGAGCGGCTCTCCTGCGATCGTGCCGAACTGCGTCGTCGGGCGATCGGACTGGCCGAGCGGAGCGCTCGATCCGTGCTGCTCGATGGACCCGAACTGACCCAAGACCTGGCGCTGATCCGTGCAAGCACTGCCGCCGGATGGGCGGCGATCCCCGCACTGCTTGCGCACCTTGATGCAGAGCTGCCACGCGGCATCGACTGGGCCAAGCAGGACGCCACGCCGATTCCCGAGCCACTGTCCGGCAAAGTCGATGGTGCGATCCTCGCTGCCGAGGTGGTCGATGGCCTTGGCTGGGTCGTGGTCGGTGGCGTTGGACCGAATCGTTACGACATGGACGCCATCGCTGCCGTACTCGATCCTGCAGGCGATGATCTGTACACCTGGGCGAGCGGCGGTGCGGTCGACTCGGTCATCGTCGAGCTTGGCGGCAACGATCGCTACGAGGGCGGCACCATCGGTGGCCCAGCATCGGGCATCGCCTGTCTGGCCGCCATCGATGACCACGGCGGCAACGATCACTATCGCGGCGGCCTGCTGTCGATCGGTGCCGGTGCGTTCGGCGTCGGTCTGATCCGCGACCGTGGCGGCAACGATCGCTACGAGGGCGGCGCGTGGAGCATCGGTGCCGCCATGTACGGTGCAGGCATCGTGCTTGATGAAGGCGGCGCCGACGATGTTCGCGGCGGCACGCTCTCGCAAGGCGTGGGTGGCCCGCGCGGCATCGGCGCCGTCATCGATCGCGCCGGTGACGATCGCTACGTCGCGGACTTCGGCGCGCCCAGCGTGTACGGCACGCCCGCGACCAACCTCGCGTTCAGCCAGGGCGTGGGCTATGGATTCAGGCGTTACGCAGCGGGCGGCATCGGGATCCTCTTCGATGCCGGCGGCGACGACCGCTACGAAGGTGGCGAGTTCTCGCAAGGCGGTGGCTACCTTCACGGCCTCGGCGTTCTGCACGATGCAAGCGGTCGCGATCTCTACCGCGCCGATCGATACAGCCAGGGCTTCGCGGCCCACATGGCTTTCGGCGCGCTGCTTGATGATGCCGGCGACGACGTCTACTGGGGCCGCACAGCCGCCAATCAAGGCGCCGCATGGGACGCGTCGAGCGCGGTGCTCGTGGATGCGGCGGGCAACGACCACTACCGTGGCAGCGTGCTCGCGCAGGGCTCCGGTGCGATGCAAGCGATCGGCATGCTGCTCGATCTGGCCGGCGACGATCGCTACGACGCTCCCGGCCCATACGCACACGGCGAGAGCGGCAACAACACCTACCACTGCGCGACGGGTGTGCTCTCCTTCAGCCTCTTGCTCGATGCCGGCCCCGGTGCCGCGCGGATCGGCGATGTGCAGGTCACCGGCACCACCGTCACTGGCTCAACCAATGCAGAGCAGCCCTG
>SYIB01000183.1 GCA_005798965.1 Planctomycetia bacterium | reverse complement strand
GAACTTGCCGATGCGGTCGAGGCGCAGGAACCCGCGGACGCCGCCGTCACGCTCGAATCGCTGCGCGAGAACGAGGCGGTCGAGGTCCTCGCGGAGATGGACGTCGATGCCGCTGCCGAAGCACTCGCCTACATGCAGACACCGCTTGCGGTGAGCATGCTGCGGGACCTGATCGACGACGAGCCCGCGCTGGCGGGCAAGTTCCTCGAGGAGATGGCCCCCGACGACGCGACCGATCTCTTGCAGGCCTTGCCGGTGCGCGACCGCGAGCGCCTGCTGGCGAGCATGGCCTCTGGTGAGGCGCGGCGGCTGCGCGAATTGATGGTCTACGCGCCCGACACCGCGGGCGGCATGATGACCACGCAGCACTTCAGCGTGCGCGAGGCCATGACGGTCGCCGAGGCCACGGAGTCGATCCGCCGCCACGATGGCGCGGAAATCCTGCAGCATGCATTCGTCACCGACGCCAAGGGCCACCTCAAGGGCATCATCAGCCTGCGCCGGCTGCTCGTGGCCAAGCCAAGCGACCGCATCGCCGACATCTGTGAGCGCACGGTCGATGCGATCGCACCCGACATCGACCGCGAGGAAGTGGCGCGCGAGTTTGAGCGCTACCGCTATGCGGCGCTGCCGGTCGTCGATACACACCATCGCCTGCTCGGCGTGGTCACCGTCGATGACGTGATCGACATCATCCGTGCCGAAGGAACCGAAGATGCCCAGCGGATGGTGGGTGCCGGTCGCGAGGAGGCCGTGTATTCAACCGTTGGGGTGAAGTTCCGCGGCCGTTTCCCCTGGTTGCTCGTGAACCTCTTCACCAGCAGCATCGGGGCCTTGGTGGTCCTGCGCTACCAAGGACTGATCGCGGAAGTGGCCGTGCTTGCGGCGATGATGCCGCTCATCGCCAACCAGTCGGGCAACGCCGGCCAGCAGAGCCTGGCGGTCACGTTGCGCGGCATCGTGCTCGACCAGATCCGCCCGCGACGCGCGCTGCCGCACATCATGCGCGAGACGGGCGTGGGCCTGGTGAACGGCATCATCTGTGGCGTGCTGGTGGGCGGTGCGGTGGCGGGCATCGAGCTCGCGCTCGATCGGCCTTGGCAGATCGGCGCGGTGATCGCGCTCAGCATGGCGTGCACGCTGATGATCGGGTGCCTGACCGGCAGCACGCTGCCCTTGCTCATGAAGCGCATGGGGGCGGACCCTGCAACCGCAAGCACGATCTTCCTGACGATGGTGACCGACACGATGTCGTTCCTCGTCTTCCTGGGGCTCGCGAGTGCGTTCTCGCACCTGATCGGGGCGGGCTGACCTGATTCTTCGGAGGTGCGGGGGTCTCCATCGCCAGGCGAGGGCCAAACGCTCCGCGAACCGATAACCATGGCGTTGAATCCCGCGGTAATTGCAGGGGGACGCGCAGGCCCGTACCTTGGCACTTCCGCCGTTCGAACGACCATCCGAAGGGATCCAGACATGGCCATCCGCGCTTCGTTGCTGCACTCCGCCACCTTCTGCTCGAGCCTCGCCATGCTGGCGATCGCCCACGCGCAGGACACCGCACCGGCCGCCGATCCCTCGGCTGGTGACGAGGCCGCCGGCACGATCATGGGCCTGCCTTACGACGACCCCATCGTGCTCGCTGCTGGCATCGCCGTTGGTGCGATTGCGATTGCGATCATCGTCGGCGCTGTGCTGTGGATGCGCGGCGACAAGATTGGAAGGGACGGCGCGTCGAAGGATGGAACAGCACAGCAGTCGGCGGCGAAGTCGGCCAAGCAACCCGCCGCAGCCTCGGGTGCGAAGCCTGGTCCTCGAGGGCCCGCCGGCGCGCGCCCTGCGAGCATGCCGATGACTACCCCGATGAGCGAGTCGGCGACGGCATCCTCGATCGATCCACTCGTTGATGACGACCTGAGCCCCGCCAAGCCCATGATGGGTGCGCCGTTGGCGAGCGATGCGGACTTTGAGCTTCCTGAACTTGGTGATCTCGCTGAACTTGATGCGATCGAGGCACCCAAGCCAGTGGCTGCCTCGCCTGTGATTCCTGTGATTCCCGCAGCACCGGCACCGGTGATGCCCGTGACGCCGAGCCCGGTTGTGCCGGCAGCCATCACGCCAGTGACCCCTGTTGCGCCCATGCCGGTGGTCCCCGCGGCACCCGTCCCGCTCACCCCAGCGCCGATCGCTGCTGCACCCGTCGTACCGTCACCGGTCCCTGCCCCGGTGATGCCGCGCGCTGCTGCGCCGGTCGCCACGACACTCCCCGCCGCTCCGATCATGATCCCGGTCGGTTCAAGTGCGCCCACCACATCGTCGGTCGCTGCCGCCGGCCCGATCACGGCTTCGAACGTGGCCAAGGAATGGCGCCGCCACCGCAGCGAGAGCCTCTTCGCGTTCGCCAAGGGCCTGTTCGAACAGGCCCTGTCCACGCGCGGCTCCGATGGTCACCTCCAGCGTTCGGGTCTGGTCCGCCTTTTGGCCGAGCGCGGCCAAGGCGAAGATCTGAAGCGGGCCGAGGAACTCGTCGGTGTAGGCGGCGTTGCTGGTGACGCAATCGCCCTCCTGCGTGCCCGTGAGCAGCGTTTCGAGGAGGCCGAGACCGAACTCAACCGCCTCTCGCTGCACTCGGCCAACGAAGAGGTCCGCGCGGCGGCGCTGACGGCCTCGCAGCTGCTGATCGCGGCCTACGAGAAGCGTGGTGACCATGCGAAGGTCGGCCACTTCGTGCACAAGAT
>SYIB01000182.1 GCA_005798965.1 Planctomycetia bacterium | reverse complement strand
GTCGAGCAGCGTGCAGCACTGCGCGCCAAGGGTGACGGCCACATGCCGCACATGCTGGTCATGACCGCCACACCGATCCCGCGCACGCTCTCGCTCACGCTCTTTGGCGACCTCGACGTCAGTGCGATCCGCGCGCTGCCGCCCGGCCGACAACCCATCGCCACGCGCGTGATGCCGCGCTCGCGATCCACCGAGGTCTACGCCTACGCGCGCACGCGCATCGATCGCGGCGAGCAGGTCTACGTCGTGGTTCCCGCGGTCGAAGAGAGCGATCAGGGCCTTGCCGACGTCGCGAGCCACGCCACTGCGCTTGAGGCAGGCCCCTTCGCCGGCCTCGCGATCGGCCAGATGCACGGCCGGCTCGGCCCAGCCGAGCGGGATGCCGTGATGAGTGCCTTCAAGGATGGCCGGACGCAGGTCCTCGTGAGCACCGTCGTCATCGAGGTGGGCGTGGATGTCCCCAACGCCACGGTCATGATCGTGGAGCACGCGGAGCGGTTCGGCCTGGCCCAGCTCCACCAGCTGCGTGGACGGGTGGGGCGCGGATCAAAGGCCAGCCTGTGCGTGCTCATCGGCGACCCCACCGCTGATGATGGCGAGCGCCGGCTGAAGGCGATGGCCAGCACCACCGACGGCTTCGCGATCGCCGAGGAAGACCTGAAGTTGCGAGGCCCCGGCGAGTTCTTCGGCACGCGGCAGAGCGGGCTGCCGCCGCTGCGCGTTGCAGACCTGACGCGGGACACGGCGCTGCTGCTGGCTGCCCGTGATGAAGCCCAGCGCGCGATCGATGACTCGCCCACGCTCACCGACCCGGCGGATGAGCGGCTGCGCCGCAAGCTCATGTCGACCTACGGCGATGCGCTCGGTCTGGCCGACGTGGGCTAGACGGCTACCATCCGCGCGCCGTGAACGCCCTCTCCATCACCGGTCTTGAACTCGCCCGACCCGGCGGCTTCAGGCTCTCCGTGCCCTCGCTCTCGCTCGCCCAAGGCGAGCAGGCTCTGCTGGTTGCGCCCTCGGGTGGAGGCAAGAGCACGCTCCTGCACCTGATCGCAGGCCTCGAGGATCCCGATGCTGGTTCGGTCTCGGTCGCCGACATGCCCATCAGTGCGCTGCGCGGGGCTGCGCGCGATGCGTTCCGAGGGGCCTCGATCGGCATGGTCTTCCAGACCTTCAACCTGCTGCACGGTTTCTCGGCGATTGAGAACCTGATGGTGGGCATGATGTTCAGTTCGGTGCCCGCCGCCACGCATGATGCTCGTGCACGCGCGCTCCTTGCGGAACTGGGCATCGATCGGCCAGAGCAGGCGGTCGAGACGATGAGCGTGGGCCAGCAGCAGCGCGTGGCCGTGGCCCGCGCGCTCGCCTGCCGCCCCACCCTGGTGCTCGCCGACGAGCCGACAGCAAGCCTTGATCCGGCCAACGCCACCACCGCCATCGGCCTCCTGCAGCGAGCGTGCCGCGACCACGGCGCTGCGCTGCTGTGCACGAGCCATGATCCCTCGCTCCGTGCGCACTTCAGCCGCGTGATCGACCTTGGCACTGCGGAGGCAGCACGATGACCGACCTCACGATCGTCCTGCGCAGCCTTTCGCTGCGCCGCTTCTCGACCACCGTCACGGTGACCATGGTCGCCGTCAGCGTGGCGCTCCTGCTCGTGCTCTTGGCCATGCGCGATGCGGGGCGCGCAGCCTTCCGGCGTGGCACCGGCAACGCGCACCTGCTCGTGAGCGCCGACACCAGCCCGCTCGTTGCCGTGCTCAACGGCATGTTCTACGCCAACGCGCCATCGCAACCCATCGATTGGGCTGCGTACATGAAGATCCGCGAGGCGTTCCCCTGGTCGTGGACGATTCCCACGCAGCTGGGTGACAGCTTCCGTGGCTCGCCCGTGATGGCCACGAGCAAGGAGTTCTTCACGAGCTTCGAGCCGGTGCTCGGCCAGCCGTGGGCCTTCGTCGCAGGCAAGACCTTCGAGGCCCCGTACGAAGCGGTGGTCGGTGCCGAGGCAGCGCGCCTGCACGGACTCCGCATCGGCTCCGAACTCGTGCTCGCCCATGGCGTGGGGACCGCGAGCGGCGCGGCTGCGCATGAGCATGAGGATCACCCCGTCGAAGTCGTGGGCATCCTCGCTCCCACCGGCAGCGCGCACGACCGTGCGATCTTCACGAGCCTCGAGACCGGTTGGTGCGTGCACGCCGAGGAATCGCGCCTGAAGGAAGCTGGCGCGGCGAATCCCGGCGAGGACGACCACGGCCACCTGCACGTCGATCCGGAAGACCTGCGCGACAGCGAGAAGCTGATCACGGGCATCCTGCTGCGGGTGCCGACGCGCCCCGGCGAACAGGTCAGCAGCGCGTTGCCGGTCGCCTTCGACCTGCTGCGTCGGCAGTTCCCGTTCACGGTCGCGCAACCGGCCCAGCAAGTCGGGCGGCTCTTCGAGATCGTCAGTGGCGTCGACACGCTTTTCATCGCGATGGCCGTCGCGGTCATGGTCGCGGGCGCGCTCAGCGTGATGCTGGCGCTCTACAACAGCATGGACTTGCGGCGTCGACAAGTCGCGATCCTTCGCGTGCTGGGGGCAAGCCAAGGTCGCGTGTTCGGCCTTGTGCTCGCCGAGAGCGCCATCATCGGCCTGCTGGGCTCTGGGCTCGGCATCGCGCTGGCAGCCATCTTCGGCACGGTCGCGAGCGCCGAACTGCAGCGTCGGGTTGGCCTCGTGATCGATCCGACGATGGATCTTCGAACGATCGTGCTGTGCACGGCTGCAGCCACGTTCCTCGCCTGTGCGGCGGGCATCGTGCCGGCGCTGCGTGCGTACCGCACGGCCGTCGTGCAGGGGCTGCGCCCCTTGGGTTGATCCTCGGGCCGAACCATGAAGCTCTTCTGGTCGTTGCTTGCACTCCTGATCGCCGCCGGTGCCTGGATCCTCCTCGCGCCGGAGGGCCGGGACGCGCCGCCTGCGATGGATGCCGTGAACACGGTCGGGCGTTCGATCGACCTGCCCATGCGCGGCGGCTCGACGCCGGCATCCCGTGACGCGGCCAAGGAAGCCGACTCCACCAGCGCAGCAGGCGCTCCCGCACGCGAACCGGAGAAGGCACCCGAGGGCGGGCTGTCGGTCGGGCTCGATGCGCGCATCGAGGACGCCATGGTCAAGGCCGGCATGCTGAAGCAGGAGGACGGCGAGATCGTCGCCGACGGCAACTTCATCATCCGCGGCGACGGATCGAAGGAGAGTCCGTACGAAGTCTCGTGGGATCTGCTGCAGAGCAGCTCAAACACGTACGTACCCAGGCTCAGCGAGAAGGTCATTCCCCAGCGCATCGCCATGCTGCACGGCAAGTGGGTCACAATCGCCGGCTACATCGCCTTCCCGATCGTCTCGACGGAGTCGGATGAGCTCCTGGCCATGCTGAACCAGTGGGATGGCTGCTGCATCGGCGTTCCGCCGTCGCCCTACGACACGGTCGAGGTCAAGCTCGCCACGCCGGTCGAGGTGGGTTTGAAGCACCAAATCAGGTTCGCATCGATCACCGGTGTATTCCGCGTGCAGCCGTACGTGATGGAGCGCTGGCTCGTGGGCCTGTATCTGATGGACGAGGCCACGCTCTCGCAGGACATGTGAAGCAGAGGATTCCCCATGATGACCGCCACGCTTGCCGTCGTTCAGCTTGCTCTTCTGCAGGATGCAGCACCACCCACCCAGCCGCCGACGCCTGCCCCCGCCGCTGAACCGGCCACGCCAGCGGCGCCCCCGACGAACTTCGGTGAGCTCGTCTCGCTTGAGGCGCTTGAGCAGTCGCTGCGGCAGCTCGCGGCGGCGAGCGATGGCAAGGTCACGCTCTCGTCGATCGGCACCAGCACCAACGGTCGCACCATCCACGCACTGCACGTGACGAACCAGCCCAAGCGCAAGGTGCTTGTGCCGTCGGTACTCATCGTGGCGGGCCTCGATGGCTGGCATCGGTCGGCGAGCCTCGTCGCCGCCGGCGTTGCCGAGCGATTCGCGCTTGAGCAGCGTGCTGCGGTGGATGCGCGGACCGTGCTCGATGGGCTGGACCTCTGGGTGATCCCCGTGGCGAATCCCGATGCGTGGGCTGCCGGCCTTGGTCGCCCGCAGGACCATGCGGGGCGCGTTGGCACGGGGATCGACGACGACCGCGACGGTCGCATCGATGAGGATGCTCCGCGAGACGTGAACGGCGATGGCGTGATCGCCATGATGCGTCGGCTCGACTGCCCATCCGATGCGCCAGCGACCCGCGCGGCCGATGCGGCTGATCCGCGGCTCGACCGTGCGCCTGATGGCGCCAAGGGCGAGCTTGCCGCGTTCTCGCTCATGATCGAGGGGCTCGACCAGGACGGCGACGGCAGCGTGGGCGAGGATGCGGTCGGTGGCATCACGGTCGATGCGAACTTCCCCCACCTCTGGCGCGAGTTCGCGGCCGATGCCGGGCGATTCCCGCTCGAGTCCCCCGAAGCGAAGACCCTTGCCGAGTTCATCCGCAACCATCCAGGACTCGGCGCCGTCTACGTGCTCGGGCGCCAGGACTCGCTTGCTCGCACGCCCAACCACGAACGACGCGACATCACCGGTCGCACGCCGGTCTTCATCGATGGCGATGACAAGGGTCTCTACGAACGCATCGGCAAGCTCTACCGTGAGTCAACCGGCAT
>SYIB01000181.1 GCA_005798965.1 Planctomycetia bacterium | reverse complement strand
TGGCGAGTTCACGCCGGTGGCCGTCAAGCCGCCTGTTCCGCCGGTGACCCGCAACAAGTCGATCCACCCCATGCTCTCGGACCTGATCCTCGATTGCGTTCAGGTGCTCCCCAGCCACCGCCCTGCCTCGATGCAGCTCGTGGCCCAGCGGCTGGAAGACCTGCGAACACTCTTTGCGGCGCAGCCCGACGGTGTTCGTCTGGACACTCGTGGTTGGGGATCGAGCGAATCCTCGCAGGGGTCGTGGGAGCGCTGACGAGCAGCCTGTCCGGCGCGCTGCCTGCGATGCTGGCGGCGCTGGTCCTTTCCACTGCAGTTCACCTTCCTGTCGCCCGTGCCGGGGATCCCGATCTTCGCGCACCCGAACGATTGCAGGACCTGCAATTGCTTCAGGCCAGGCTGCAGGCGCTCGCACGGGCAGCCCGACCGACGCAGGTGGCGATCAGGGTGAACGAGCTTGGCGTCGGTGGTTCATGCAGTGGCACGATCATCGATGCGCAGGAAGGTTGGATCCTGACCGCGGGACACTGCTTCGAGAAGCCCGGTCAGGCCGTGGCGATCGAGTTGCCCGATGGTCGCACGATCCCCGGGACGACGGCCGGCCTGCATTGCGAAGGCAACAAGGACTGCGGTCTCGTGAAGTTCGATCCGGTCGATGGGATTGTTGCGGCGCACCTTGGACCATCGGCGCGGCTTGTCGTGGGCGATTGGCTGGCACCCTTCGGCCACACGCATGGCTTCATGGAGGATCGCGCCGCAGTCATGCGTATCGGTCGTGTGATCAACCAGCGCGATCATGCCATCGATCTCGATGCACCGATGTCCGGTGGCGATTCCGGTGGCGGCGTCTTTGATCTTCAGGGCAGGCTGGTCGGCATCGTGAGCACGACCAGCGGCGAGCCCACGCTGGGCTCGATGTGCACCAGCGACTTCGCGGCCTCACGGCTGGCTGACCTCAAGGCCAGCACCGTGACCGGCGGCCGCACGATGGATCCAGACGAACTGCAGGCGATGTGGGCTGGCGAGCGCGGCGAGTTCGAGCCGACTGGCGATGCGGGCCGTGGTGCGCCCGGTGTGCGCGCGATCACGGGCGACCTGACGACGCCGTGGCTGCAGTCCGTCTGCCAAGTGCTGGTCGACCATCGCCCGGTCGGCATGGCCACGGTGATCGATGCATCAGGTGTGCTCCTCGCCAAGGACAGCGACATTGGTCGATCGAGCAATGCCGTCGAAGTCACGCTGCCGGTGGGCACCACCGTACCGGCGCGCCGTGTGGCGCGCGATCGCGATCTGGATCTTGTCGTGCTCAAGGTCGATGGTGATGACCTGATTCCGATCGAGTGGGCTCTCGATGCGGTCCCACCGTCCGGCACGATTGTCGTGAGCGCCTCATCGCAGTGGAACGGTGAATCATGGGGCATCATGGGCCTTGATGGCGTGCGCGAGAACGCCGTCGACGGCCTGTCTGGATTCCTCGGGATCCGCGTGGAACAAGGCGCGCCGGACGGACCCGGACTCAAGGTGATCGAAGCCACGATCGGCTCGCCAGCGTGGGTCGCGGGGCTGCGCGCCGGCGATCGCCTGCTGCGCTTGGCTGGGCAAGCTGTGGCTGGCCCAGGGGACATCGGTCGCATCGTGCGCGCCTATGGTGGCGGCGAACTGCTCCTCATCGAACTCGATCGCGATGGTTCGCCTCTGTCGCTCCTGACCCGCGTGACCGTACGCCCGGATGATCGCCGCATCGCCCAGAGCACGGCGCTCTTCCCGGCGAGCCGGCGCGCGAGCGGGTTCGGTGGCGTGCTGCAGCATGACACGCCGTTGCCGTGCATGTGCATGGGTGGTCCGCTCTTGGGGCTTGATGGGCGCGCGATCGGCATCAACATCGCGCGGCCTGATCGCACGGCGACCTACGCGTTGCCCGCCTCCCGCGTGAAGCCGCTCTTGGCCGCGTGGATCGAGGCCGCGAAGGCCGGTGCCACGCTGCCCACGATCGAACCGATCGACCTGTGGCCACCGATGGAGCAGAGCGGTGCGCGCTGGATCGGTCACCCCGCCTTGGCGGAACTCGAGGGTTCGTCGCTCGTCTATGCCTTCGACCAGCGTGTCGATCCGGGCGTGATCGAGGGGTGGACGGATCCGCTTGCGCGATGCGCGTGGGTCGTCGAGCTTGATGCTGGTGCTTACGACGTGTTCATCGAAGCAGGACTTGTGGGTGGACCGGATCGATTTGCCACCATCGATGTCGGATACGAGGCGCGGGCTGCACACGATGCTGACCGTGGCAGGGATGGTCTGCCGGTCGAGCCTGCCGGCCAGCCCGATCAAGACAAGCGCGTTCGGATCACGGCCACGCAGCCACCCACGGAACGCGTGACCGGGCGCATGAAACTCGCGACCTTTCCCGCCGGGCGGATCGAGGTGAGCGAGCGCGGGCCCGTGGTGGTCTGGGCTGGTCGACCGGGATCGCCCGATCTTGTGGTCGGCCGGCTCACGCTGCGCGCAGTGGACGCGGCAGCCGATCCCGGCGAGGATGTGCGCAAGGCCGAACCCGATGAATGACCACTGGCACCATCGTTTCCTTGACCTGAGCCGCACCATCGCCGGCTGGAGCAAGGATCCATCGCGGCAGGTCGGCGCCGTCATCGTGAGCCCATCCAAGCAGATCCTGTCCACGGGCTTCAACGGCCTTCCGCGCGGCGTGGCCGACCGCCCCGAGCGGCTTGAGCGACCGGTGAAGTACGACCTGGTCTGTCATGCCGAGATGAATGCGATCGTGCAGTGCGCGCGCAACGGCATCAGCCCAGTGGGCTGCACGATCTACTCGAGCTTCAGCCCGTGCGTGCAATGCTCGCTGGCGATCATCCAGGCCGGGCTGGCTGAAGTCGTGACGTTCGAGGTCGATCATGGCAACGAGCCATGGTCGGAGTCGATCCGCAAGGCCGTCGATCTCTTTGCCGAGACGGGCGTGCAGTACCGCGCATTCCCCATGCGCTGAGTGCACGACGCACGCACGGCAGTGCCGACGAGCCCGCGTCTACACTCCATCGATGCAGCAGTCGCAGGATGGATGGTTCAGGCTCGATGGCCGTCACGCGCTGGTCGGCGGCGCCACGCAAGGCATCGGTCGTGCGTGTGCCCTCTCCCTGGCCCGGGCCGGTGCCCGCGTGACGATCACAGGCCGCAACGACGAAGGGTTGGCGAAGGTCGCTGCAGAACTGGCGGCGATCGGGCCCGGGCATGACACCTTGCTCGTGGATCACGCTGATTGGCAGGCCGTGCAGCGATCGGTGGATGCTCTCGCCGCGCGCGATCCGATGCACGTGGTCGTGCACAACACCGGCGGTCCGGCGGCGGGCTTTGCGATCGATGCGGACCCCGCGCAATTCACGGCAATGCTCACGCAGCACGTGGCCACGGGGCAGGCGATCATGCAGGCGTGCGCTCCAGGGATGCGTGCAGCCGGTTACGGACGGCTGGTGTCGATCACGAGCACCAGCGTCACCACGCCGCTGCGCGGCCTCGGTGTCTCCAACGTGGTGCGTGCCGCGGTCGCCAACTGGGTGCGCACGCTGGCGCATGAGCTCGGCCGCTTTGGGATCACGGCGAACAACGTGATGCCGGGGTTCACGCGCACGGGACGGCTCGCCTCGCTCTTTGAGGGCAAGGCGCGTCGCGGCGGCATCGAGGTCCAGGACATCGAGCGCGAGGCGATCGCCACGATCCCCGCTGCGCGGATCGCCGAGCCCGACGAGATTGCGGCGGCCGTGCTCTTCCTCTGCTCGCCGGCGGCGAGCTACGTGAACGGCGTGAACCTGCCTGTCGATGGCGGCCGCCTCGTGCAGATGTGATCGATGGCCGATTCATGCAACAACGCCGCTGCATCGCATGACGAGCTTGCGCGCAGCCGTCGCGTGGGTTCGATCAATGCGCTCGCGGCCCTCTTGGGCTGGAGCACGGTGCCGCTCTTGCTGCGCGATCTCGCGGGGCGCGGCGTGGACTTCTGGAGCAACAACGGATGGCGCTATGGCGCAAGCGCGGTGCTCTGGCTGCCGTACGTGCTGTGGCACGCGTGGCGAGGGCGCATGCCGAAGGGGATCTGGAAGGCTGCCATCGTGCCGAGCATCGCCAACATCGCTGGCCAGGCTTGCTTCACCGCGGCGTTTGGCATGGCCACGCCGGGCATCGTGACCTTCGGCCTCAGGAGCCAGCTCATCTTCGTGGCTCTGGGTGCATGGTTCCTCTTTCCGGCCGAGCGCGCGGTGATGCGCACCGTGCGATACCTCGTGGGATTCGCGCTGCTGATCACTGGATTGATGCCTGTCCTCTTCGGTGGGGAGTTCTCGCTCGGTGGCGCCAACGGCTCTGGCGTGCTCATGGCGGTCTGCTCGGGGCTGGGCTACGCGTGCTACGGCCTGAGCGTGCGGCGCTTCATGGCGCCGTACCACCCGGTCCTGGCGTTCGCGGTCATCTGCCAGCTCACAGCGATCGGCCTGATCGTGCTGATGCTCGCGTTCGGTCGCGATGGTGGCGCGTATGTGCCATCGCTTGGATCGCGCGAACTCGTCTTCCTGGGCATCAGTGCGGTGGCCGGGATCGCCGCGGGCCACGTCTTCTACTACGTCGCGATTGCGCGGCTGGGCGTGGCCGTGACGAGTGGCGTACTGCAGCTGCAACCGTTCCTCGTCAGTGCAGCCAGCGCCATCGTGTTTGATGAACGGCTCACTGGCCTGCAATGGATGGGCGGCTTCGTCGCCGTGGGCGGCGCGGTGCTGATGCTCACCGCCGAACGCAGGGCGCCCCAGCAGGCGCAGGCCAGCACGGAAACAGGCGACTGAGCCAGACCGTGCGGATGGTGGCCAGTGGTGGGTGCGGAACGGGCGCAGCCCGGTTCAGCGGGCCCCGGCGAGCGCGTCGACGAACCGCCAGACCTCATCGAAGCTGTTGAAGAGCGGTGCAGGTGCGGCACGGATCACGTTGGGCTTGCGCACGTCGCACGCGATGCCTGCGGGCAGGAGCTGCGCGTGCCGTTCCATGCAGCGCTCATCGAGCTGGATCGAGAGCTGCGCGCCACGCTCGTGCGTGGCCGCAGGCGTGAGCACGCGGGCCTCGGGCACGCGTTCACGCAGGAGCAGTTCGAGGAACGCGGTGAGCCGCAGCGACTTCGCGCGCAGCCGATCGAACCCTGCCGCATCAAAGAGTTCGAGGCTCGCCAGGAGCGGTGCCATGCCGATCACGCTTGGTCCGCTCACTTGCCATCCATCGGCACCCGGCGTGGCGACGAAATCACGCTCCATCGCCATGCGGGTGGCGAGCGACACGCCCCACCAGCCGGCGAAGCGTGGCGTGCTGGCGTCGAGTCCGTGGCGCTCATGGATGTACAGGCCCGCGGTCGCGCCTTGGCCGCCGTTCAAGTACTTGTAGCCGCACCACGCGGCAGCATCGACGCCGAGGTCGTGGAGCGCCAGCGGGACGTTCCCGATGGCGTGCGCGAGGTCGAAGCACGCGAAGGCACCGGCGGCATGGGCTGCCTTCGTGATGGCGCCCAGATCAAGCAGCTGACCCGATGCGTAGTTGACGCCGCCCACGAGCAGCAGTCCCGCACGATCACCGGCGTGGCTGCACGCGCGCGCGAAATCCTCGGCGTGCAGCAGGCCGTCGTCTCGGGGTGGCACCTCGATGATGCAGGCATCCGGGTCCAGCCCGCGCGCCTGGACATGGCTGCGCACGGCGTAGCGGTCGCTCGGGAACGCCGTCGATTCCATGATGATGCGATCCCGGCCGGTGTGCGGTCGCCAGAACGACGCCAAGAGCAGGTGCAGCGTCTCGGTGAGGCCCGCCATGGCGACGACTTCATGCTCGCCTGCACCGGCGAGGGCCGCCAGCGTGCGCCTGGCGTGCGCGTGGTAGTCCATCCACGGGCGGGATCCCTCGATGCGCGCGTAGTGGCCGCGCGAACCCCACTGGTCCATGACGTCCTGCACGAGTTCGCGGGTGCGTCGTGCCATCGGTCCCAGTGAATTGCCCTGGAAGTACACCAGCGGTGCACCATCTGCACCGCGCGGCAGCTCGAATCGATCGCGCAGCGGCGCCAGTGGATCGTTGGCATCGGCCCAGCGGGCCCACTCGCGGGTGGACTGGATCTCGGCCGCGTTGATGTCGAGAACGGTGCTGGACATCGTCGGATCGTAGGATCAAAGCGTGCAGACGCCCGAAGCGATCCAGTGGTCAGAGTGCCTCGCGCGGGAGCGACCCGGTCGGCGCGTGCTTCTTGCTGTCGTGATCGTGGCGTTGGCCGTGGCGGCCGGCATGGCTGCGCAGGAGTGGTTCGTGGGCGCGCTAGCGGCGGTCGGCTTGGCGGCGGTGACCGCCGAGGGCTGGGCCGGGTGCCGCTGCTCGATGGATGCGCAGGGCATCGCCCGCATCGGTCCATTCAAGCGTCGCCAGCTTCCGTGGACGATGGTCGAGGCCTTCACGGTGGCCAACGAGGGGGTCACGCTCGCCCGGGTGTCCGGCCGCGGCGCGATCTCCTTCCATCTGCCCGGGATCGCCGAAGTCGATCGCGTGCGCGTGCTGCCGGGCTGGCGAGCCTGGCACGCATGGTGGATGGCATCGCGCGCACCCATGGAGACATCGGAACATGGCTGATGCCAAGCCATCGTGGCGCGAGGCGCTTCGGCATGCCTTCGCGGTCGAGCCGCCTGGACCGGCCACGCTCAACGATGCCGAGGCGGCAGTCGTGGCGCGCATCGCAGATGAGGTCGTGCGTCGTGGCATGACGACACCAGCTCTCCTCGCGCTCGAGTCATTCCGTCCG
>SYIB01000180.1 GCA_005798965.1 Planctomycetia bacterium | reverse complement strand
CGATGTTCGATCGCCTGCAGGATGTACCTGTGGATGCACGCGAGATCGAGTACCGATTCACGACCTCCGATGCATCCACAAGCCCGGCGACCATTCGGTGCATTCAGGCACCGACTGTGGTCCGTGCCAACCTCCGCATCACACCACCGTCCTATCTGACCAACCGTGGACCGTCGACGATCGACTTGCTTCCTGCTGGATCGACACCTGTTCGTTTCCATGAATGCGTCGAAGGCAGCATGGTCGAGCTCGAGCTGGTCTTCTCACGACCAGTCAAAGCACCGACCACCGAGAGCGGATCATCAGCCGCTGTTTCTGCACTCGGGCTCGATGCACCGTGTGATGCATGTTCCATCACGACCACCCCTTCGTCATGGACCGGAACGATCGATCTTGTCGAGGATCGCACCGTATCCATCGTGGCCAGCGATGAGGATGGCGTGTCGATGGTCGAGCCGTTCGCGCTTCGGCTTGTGGCACTCCGTGACCAGGCTCCGATCGCCCAACTGCTCCAACCGACGACGGACCAGACCGTCCTGCCGACCGCCAAGGTCCCAGCGGCGGCCCATGCCGAGGACGACTTCGGCTTGGTGCGCACCGCGTTGACCGCCCAACGCATTGCGGGCACAGAAACAAGCACGGAACGAGTGCTCATGGAGACCGCCGACCGTTCATTGACGCAGGACCTGGCGACGATCGTCGATCTCACTGAGCTCGAAGCTGCCCCTGGCGATGTTGTCGTGGTGAGTGCGCTCGCCCAGGACGCCTTCGAGCGCAATGGGTCGCGCCGTGAGGTGTCCCGCAGCGCCCCACGGCGTCTGCGTGTGATCTCAAGCAGCGACTTCAGCGAGGAGATCGCTTCCGCCACCTCCGCACTTCGCCAGGGCGTGCTCCGGCTCGGTGAACGCCAGGCCGCCGCCGTGCAATCGACTGACCGACAGGCCACGCAGCGCGATCAGGCGGAGATCGCCTCACGTACAGCCACGAGTTCCCGGCAAGCGCGGGCACTTGCCGATCGTGTACGCATGAATGAGGATCGCGAGACGCCGACGTCACGGCTTCTTGACGAGGCCGCCAGCCTGCTCGACGAAGCCCGGTCGGAGGCATCGGCTGCCAGTGAAACCGCGACTTCGAGTGATCCACAAGACTGGCGTACACCAGAGCTCACGGAGCAACAAGAGGCGGCACAGGCCACGCTGGACATGGCGGCACGCCTGCTGGATCGCGACACCAAGAGTTGGGAGGCATCACAATCCCTCGCACGCGCAGCCGAGGCGATCCAGGCCAGTCAGGCCGAGCGCAAGGCGTTGGCGGAACAGGTGCAAGGCAAGTCCCGTGAAGAATTGACCCCCGGCCAACGCACCGCGCTCGACCGGATCGCCCAACGCGATGCCGAGACGGCCCAAGCGCTCCGCGAGGCCGCCGAGTCGATCAAGGCTCAGGGCGAGGAACTTGAGCAGTCCGATCCGGCTCAGGCGGAGGCGATGCAACAAGCTGCAAGCCGCGCACAGCAGGAAGGTGTCGTGGGCAAGGTGGAGCAGTCAGGCGAGGAAACGCGCGACAACGCGATGCAACAGGCGCAACGCTCCGCACAACAAGCGCTCGAGTCCCTCGCGCGCATGCAGGATGACCTCGATGCGGCCCAACGACTCGAGTCGACCGTGCTCAAGCGCATCGCCGAGGAACTTGCGGATCGACTCAAACGACTCATCGCGGATGCAGAGGCCTCCATGCAGTCGGTTGATGATCTTGGTGAGGATGATCCCCTTCCACCACAGGCGATCAGCAGCGATGTCGAACGCCTGCGCCGCAACACCAACGCCGCACTCGATGAGGCGCTGCGCATGGAGCGCCGGCTCGATGCGGTGATCCGGCTGATCACTCCGGCGATCGGCCACGAAGAACAGGCGCTGATCCGTCTTGTCGCACTCCAGGAACTCGCGGGCCGTACCAATGTGAATGAGGCCATCGAGGCTGCCCAGCAGGATCTGCGACGAGCCCTCGAAGCCACTGAGGCTGCGGCCAACGAGGCCAAGCAGGACGAGCAGCGACAGGCGCAGCAACGGCTGGCGGATCAGTGCAAGGCACTCGTCGCACAAGAGACCGTCATCGTGCAGGGTGCAACGGAACTCAATGAACAGGCCGATGTGCGGCGACGGCTCGTGGAAGGTCGCCGCTTGGCTCTGGCTCAGGATGAACTCGCTGACGGCATCGGTGCACTGATGGCTGACAGCGAGGTCAGCAAGAGCGAGATCTTCGGGGAGGCGCTCTCGCAGGCAGGTGCCTCGAGCGCACGCGCTTCTGAGGCGTTCCGCCGATCCGGCGGCCTTGCCGAGGCAACCGATGCGGCGCGCGACACACTGGATACTTTGGCTGGGTTGGCCAGTGCGCTGGCTGACAAGTCCAAGGAGAAGGATCGGTTCGCCGAGGCGCGCCAGCAGGATGAGCAACCGAACAACGCAGCGGGTGGTGGCGGAGGTGGTGGCGGCCAGCAAGGCGGCATCCTGCCGATCGCCGAACTCAAGCTGTTGCGCGACCTGCAAGCGAAGCTCGGGCGCCGTACAACCCGCGCACTGTCGGATGGTGGCGATCCGTCGACCTTGCCAGTGTTGCGACAGGCACAGGAACGACTGGAAGCGATGGCCGGCCGATTGCGCGAGGCTGTCATGAGTGCCGAAGGTGGTGCCCCGCGCATCACACCGGTCGAGCCCGAGACCCAGGAACCAGAGGCCACACCATGAACCACAGGCCGACCACCATCGTGAAGGAAGGCATGATGACCTTCATGAGCCAAGGCCTTTGCCTGATGCTGGTGGCAGCCACCACGGTTGCTCAGGATGTGCAGCCATCATCGGAACCACCACGCGCCAAGACGCTCGACGAGCTCCTTGGCATCGATGGTGATGGTGATGGGGCGCAGGCTGCGCAGGATGAAGCCCGCGCCCGCCTGGACCGTGACCTTGGCGAGCAGAAGCTCGCCGACACCTTCGAGCGAGCGATCGAAGGCATGCGCCGCTCGACCGAACTCCTGGACCAGTCGGCTGCGCTGGCAGATGTCGCCCGGACACAGGACGAGATCCT
>SYIB01000179.1 GCA_005798965.1 Planctomycetia bacterium | reverse complement strand
GAGTTCCGCAACATCCGCCTGAAGAAGCTCCGCTGACGGCTCACGAACTCCGGCTTGCGAAGTCGCCTCGGACGGCCGTGAGGCTTCGGTCGGTCAGGGCTGAATGCCGTCCCCGCCGCAAGCCTTGCAGGTCTCGCTTAGGAAGCTCTCGATGACCACTGACAGATATGCGACCCCATCTTCGCCGTCACCACCGCATTCGTCGCAGACGCGATGTGCACCCGGCGGAGGCATGAGGGATGCGAAGCCCCATCCGCACAGTCCACCGATGATGAACGTGAGTGCCAGCGTTCCGGGGGCCAAGAGCCGAACCGCTCGTCGTTCCGTTTCGGGCATCTTCATGAGTTGCTCCTTAGTGAAGGAAGTGTGCCAAGGCAGGACTCGTTCGCCGATCCGCGCTGGCCTAGGTGAGGTTCTTACCCATGACCCCATGGGAGATGAACATGGCCACGATGACCAACACCACGACCAGCAGCGCTGCCGTCTTAACCCGGGCCAAGCCCAGCTTGAGCTGTACGTGGTTGCCGGACTGCAAGGCCGGAAGGACCTCGGTGAACATGATGGCCGTCATGGTGGCGAGGAGGATCAGTAGTGCGCCGCGCACGGGAACGAGGGACTGCTCCACGATGAGCAGAATCACCAGCAAGCTGGCGAAGTAGAAAAAGCCGGACCTGGTCAAGGCCAGCACATCTGCAGGCGTAAACTGGAAACGCTGCTGCAAAAACTCTCGGATCCACTGGATGACCAGGTGCCCTGCGAACAGGAGCACGGCAGCGGCGATGCTGGTCGTCCAGGCCAACAGCGTGACAGCCTTTTGCAGTTCCACATTGGAGCCGCTTGGCCTGCCTTCCCACTTCACGACTGCCACGAACACAGCCAGCCAGGCCGCCGGAAGGGCGACGAACTCGATCATCAACCGGGGAGTCGGCCTCACGAGGCTCGCTTGTGCCGTGTGAGCGCCGCCCAGACGATGGCGATGGCGATGGCCGCGGCGATCACGAATCCAGATGGGCTGAGTGCGAACTCAGCAACGACGTCGAGTCCCTTCCAGTAGGCGAAGGTGGCCGCAAGCAGGGCGACCAGTGCCAGTGCAGCGAGGGCGATGAGAATGGGCATGAAATCCTCCTGATTACGCGTTAGGCTACTCTAAACTTACGAATTCCGGCTGGCGAAGTCACGCATGTACTGCGCGAGCACCACGCACCCTTCGCGGGGGAACGCGCTGTAAATGCTCGCACGGATGCCGCCCGCGTCGCGGTGGCCGGTCAGCCCGTCCATGCCCTGCGCGGCGGCCTCGGCCACGAAGCGCGCATCGAGCTCTGCGGTGGGCAGGCGGAAGCTGACGTTCATGAACGAGCGGCACCAGCGTTCGGTGAGCCCGGTGTAGAAGCCGTTGCTCGAGTCGATGGCGTCGTAGAGCAGGCCGCTCTTGTCCACGGCTGCACGCTCGAGCGCCTCGGGGCCGCCCTGCGCGGCGATCCACCGGAACATCAGGCCCATCGCGTGCACGCCGAAGGTGGGTGGCGTGTTCAGCCGGCTCTCGCCACCAGCGTGCGCCGCGAAGCTCATCATCGTGGGCAGGGCGGGATTTGCGGTGGCCAGGAAGTCCTTCTTCACCAGCACCAGACTGATCCCGGAAGGCCCGAGGTTCTTCTGTCCGCCGCCGTAGAGCATGGCGTGTCGGCTCCAATCGACCGGGCGCGCGAAGTACTCGCTGCTCGCATCGCACACGAGCGGCGCCGTCGTGACCGGCGTGGTGGGGTACCGCGTGCCGAAGACCGTGTTGTTCGAGCAGTAGTGCAGGTACGCCGCGTTGGGCGTCTGGCTCATCTCGCCATCCTTGGGCACGCGCGTGTACTTCAGGCGCGAGCCCTCGAACGCCACATGGATGTGCGCGCCAAGCATGGCGGCCGCCTTGCGGCCCTCGCCGATCGCCTTCGTTGTCCAGATGCCGGTATCCGGGTAGTCGGCCGTGCGGCCCGCGGGCAGGAAGTTGAACGGCAGGTAGGCCTGCTGCACCGTGGCGCCGCCCGGCATGAGGATGACGTCCCAGTCGGCGGGCACACGGCCGGCCTTGCGGCACCACTCGTGCGCCTCGGCGTTGATCGCGTCGTACACCTTGCCCCGGTGCGAGTGCTCCATGATCCCGATGCCGCTGCCGCGAAGATCCCAAAGGTCTTCCTGAAGCTGGCGCAGCACGGACTCGGGCATGCCGGCTGGGCCGGCGCTGAAGTTGTAGACGCGTCCGCTTGGGGTCGGGCGCACGCAGCTGGTCATGGCGGGGGCAGCGGTCATGATCGTGGTCCTCGCAAGGTGTTGACGTTGACGGCCAGCACGGCGGTGCACGCCCGCAGCGCGGCCAGGTCCTCGGCGCTTGGGCGCCGCGAGAGCTGAATGCGCGCGATCGCAGCATGCCCGCCCTCGTAGATGATGTTGTCCATTTCCTCGACGTTGATCTTGGCGTTGCCGAGCACCGCGAAGAGCTGCGCGAAGACGCCGGGCACGTTGAGGTGGCGCACGCAGAGGAGCGTGCTGGCACCGGTCGACTGCGCAATGTTCACGCAGCCCGGCATGTCGAAGTCGTTGATCCACGCCGACACGATGCGTGTGACCTCGTCAGCGATTGCGCCCATCGCCTGCTCGGTGCATGCTGCGATGCCGTGTGTGGCGATCACGCCAGGCTCTCGGCCGAGCGGGCCGGCGAAGGTGCCCTCGGCATCAACCGGGGCATCGTCCCATGAATCGCTCGCCGCGCGAATGCCCTTGGTCCGGACCGCACGCAGCAGGGCGGCCTCATCGATCGCGCCAACGCGCGACGTATTCACCAGGATCGCCCCTGGCCGCATGGCCGCGAAGAACTTCTCGCCCACCATGTCGGCCGTCTCGGCGCTCTGTGGCACGTTGACGCTGACCACATCGCTGAGCTTCGCCAGATTCACCAGGTTCGCGCACAAATCAATGCCCAAGGCATCGCAGCGTGCTTCGGTGATGTGCCGGCTCCAGGCGATCACGTGCATGCCGAAGGCAAGTCCGCGACGCGCGACTTCCTGACCGACCGGACCCAGACCGATGATGCCCAGCGTGCGGCCGGCGAGTCCCGAGGCTGTTGCATAGTGGCCATGCCGCCAACGACCGGCCTGCAGGTCGATCGTCTGTGCCGGGATCTGGCGATCGGCAGCCAGGATCAGGCCCCACGTCAGTTCCGCAGCGGCAATCGCCCCGCGCGCAGGGCAGTGCGCCACGAGCACGCCGTAGCGGTTGGCGGCTTCGACATCGATCGACTCGGTGCCGGCTCCGCTGCGCACCACCAAGCCCAGCGTGGAACAGGCGGCGAAGACCGCGGCAGGCACGGGGGTTTCGCGGACCACGAGCACATCTGGAGTGAGGTCGGCACATGCCTGCGCCAGACCCTCGGCATCAAGATGCGGGTTGTGGACGACATCGCAGCCCAGGTGCCGAAGCGCCTCGGCGCCGGTCGAGGCGAAGGCATCGATCACGAGCACCCGGGCGGTGCGCTCGTCGATGGACGGTGAATGCGGTTGGGGCTTGGCTCCCATGCAGGAAGTGTAGCCGTGGGGGGTGGCTTCCCCTCAATCATCGCGATCGCGCTCGAGCCCGATCACGCCGCTGCGCAGGCGGAACGCCGGTACGGCACCGATGCCCCACTCGTCCGCGCCGAAGACGCATGCCAGCACCGGCTCATGTCGTGCGCCCGCATGCGCCGTGCGCGCGAGGGTCCATGCCATGGCCTCGAGGTACTCGGCGTAGGGGCCGGGTTGGCGCAGCGACCACACGCTGTGGGTGAGCCCGGTGTCCTTCTCGAGGAAGTGGTAGAGCGGGCGTTCGTTGAGGTCCAGAAGCAACTTGGGCACCATCGGAGCCCAGGTGTGGATGACGACACGGGTCAGCTCCAGCGTCGCGCCGATGCGCGATGGATGGGCTGCGTGACGTTCGCCGGCCGGGTCCTCGGGCGCAATGCCCGCTGGCAGGGCATCGTCGAGCCGGCCGATGATGCCGGTTGCCTTGAGCCCGTGTCCCGAGATGCGGTAGGCGTAGAGCCAAGGCTCGGTCTCGCGGATCATCGACCCGCCCTCGATCAGACTGACCAAGTGCGAAGCCGGGCTTGGCCTGATGCCTTCGATCGTGCCGACCACGTCATGGTGGCGCAGGACGCCCACGATCGAGCGTGTCTTGGTCCGTGCCAGATCGATGGCTTCGTGTGCAGCAAGCAGGTCCACCGGCGGGCAGGAAACCGCCGTGACGTGGTGTTGCGAGGCCCGGAGGGCGGTGAAGGGCACCAGACGCATGGGGCTCGGGAAAGGTAGCGCGGCCGTGGGGTCAGGATTCCTGCAGGAATTCTCCAAGGTGCCGAAAGTCGCTCCCATGGGCTGCCGAAGCAGGGGAGCCGAAAGGAGCCCGATGATGTTCAAGACACGACCCGAGGCCCTGGCCCACTCCGTGGCTGGGACCGTCACCTTCCTGACCGGACTGATCCAGGCCAAGGATCAAGGCGTACGTGGGCATTGCTCGCGTGTGTCGGACCTTGCGGTTTCGTTGGCGCGACATGTCGGGCTCGACGATGCTTCGTGCGGCCGCATCCGCTTGGCTGGCCTGCTGCACGACGTGGGCAAGGTCGGCGTGAGCGAGGCGGTGCTGAACAAGCAGGGGCCGCTGAACACCGAGGAATTCGAGCAGATCCGTCGTCATCCCCTGATCGGGCATCGACTGCTGCAACGCTTCGAGGAAGTGGCCGATGCGCTCGAGGGCGTGCTGAGCCACCATGAGCGGTGGGATGGAACCGGCTATCCGTTCATGCGCGCCGGGGACTCGATCCCGGTTGACGGCCGCATCCTGGGAATCGTCGACAGCTTTGACGCGATGACCAGTGACCGCGCCTATCGCAAAGCCATGGGTGTGCACGAGGCGCTCCACGAAGTGAAGCGATGCCGAGGCACCCAATTCGACCCTGAACTGGCGGAGGCGTTCATCGACATCCAGCTCGACGCCGCTGCCTGACCGAAATCCCAGAAAGGACCGCCAGCATGAGCCAGAATTGTGTTATCGTCCCGGAGTCGTACAAGGAAGTGCGCGTGAGCTCGTCGTGGGACCAGTCGAAGAGCGGTGCATGGAGAGCACAAATGTTCGATGAAGAAGGCCTGACCGTGAAAATGATCGCACAGACGCTCTCATCGAGTGAGCGGCTGGTGCTTTCGCTGCACTACGGGGAAGGGCTGAGCGCCAGCGAGATCGCAGACGTCATGGAAACCCAGCCCAAGACCGTCGAAGAGGTGCTTGCCGGGGTTCGCGAGCGCATCACTGCGGCGCGGTTGGCGATCCTCGACTCGATCTGCGGCTGATGGGGGTCTGACGGCGTTCGGTGCTTGCCGACGGGTCCGTTGCCGGAACCTCATCGGATCGTGGCACCAGCGTCTCCGTGGTTGATCTCAACCCGTCCACAAACTCAGCAGAATGCCCAAGTCGGCGCCATCCACCTGGCCGCTGGAATCCACATCGCCGGTTCCTGCTCCGCCCCAGTTGCTTAGGAGCAGTCCCAGGTCGGCGCCATCCACGCGTTGGTTGCAGTCAAGGTCGGCCGGCGCGCAGGGCGGCGCGATGGTGACGATGACCTGAAGCTGCGCAGCCGTTGCAGCGCCGAGGGTCACCAAAGCGTTCTCCTTGGCGTAGAAGGCCGGGAAGCTTCCGCCTTGCTGCACCACGAAGCTCAGGCTGGAGATGGTGAAAAGCAGTTTGCCCGCAGCTAGGCCATCGAGCACGTACTGGCGGATGTTCGGATCGCCGACGTCGAGCTCGAAACTCATGCGAGTGCCGGCGGGAATGAAGTCGCCTGGCTGGAGCGTGGCGCACGCACCGACCGCGAAGGCCTTGGGATCGAAGCGCTCGCGTGGGTGGTTGCTGATGTCGATCGGTTGGCCTGACCCGTTGAAGGACATGGCGAAGGCCGAGCGTACGGCGGGGGCAAGAAGGTTGGTGCCGCCGGGCGCGAACGGCGAGAACTCCTGGAAGGTCGCCGCCGTGAAGCCGTTGCGAAACCCCAAGCCGAAGAGCTCGATGCTCTGTCCGGGGTCGGCGTCAGCCTGCCAGTCGGCGCTCGCGGTGGGCGCGAAGATCTGCCACGGATCCTGCGTGGGGTCGTACTGCACGACGAGATCGTTCGCGAACTCGACCTCAATCTTCGCGGCATGCAGGGTCGCCGAAGCGGTGGCAGGGCCGGTGGGGATCTGATCCGCCGTCGACCACCCCACGATGAACTGGCCATCGCGACTGTCGAACATGCTTGGGTCGTTGGCATCCGACCCGAAGACGCTGATGACAGGTCGCGAGCCCGGTGAGGTATTGAAGGGGTACATCCAACGGTCGAGCGTTGGCACGGTCCAGGATCCGTTGGTCGACTGGGCCAGGGCGGTCGACACCACCGGCAGCGTGGCTGCGAGGGCGATCGCGATGCATGTCGTGGTGTGCTGCGGCATACGATGGAAGCCTAGGCAGGAAGCATGGCGTCTCCAAGGGTCCCAGCAAGTCACGCCAGCGCGAATCCGCGAGGATTCTCGCTCACGGAGCTGTTGGTGGTGATCGGCTTGCTGGCGCTGATCCTGGCGCTGCTGCTGCCGGCGATCCGCATGGTGCAGGGTGTGGCCCGGAAGTCGCGCGAAGTGGCCTCGGGCCGCTCGATCTTTGCCGCATGGACGGGGTACGCCATGGATGCCCAGGGACAGGTGCTGCCGGGCTTCAAGACGGGGCTGCCGGCGTGGGTAGCCAGCGGCGAACGCATGCCTGCCGATGCGTTCGGGGGCGGTCCGACGATCGCGGCGCGATGGCCGTGGCGGCTTGCGCCGTACCTCTCGTTCGACATGCGTGGGCTCTTCCTCGGCGGTACGAGCGAGACCTATGACGCACTCGTAAACGGCGCGCCGACGGAGTTCTACTACTTCACGAGCCTCTATCCCGCGTTCGGCATGAACAGCGCGTTCGTGGGCGGCGACAGCGAGCGGTACGGGTTCCTGCCGGCGACGCTCCCCAATGGGAGCGCGAATCCGCTGTCGGGCTTCTACGTCACCCGGCTGAGCTCGATCGTGAAGCCGGCATCACTCACGGTGTTCGCGGGTGCG
>SYIB01000178.1 GCA_005798965.1 Planctomycetia bacterium | reverse complement strand
CCGGTCACTCAAGCGGTGGCTGGAGCAGCCTGTGGCTGGCGCTCACCTATCCAGAGACCTTCGGTGCATGCTTCTCGAGCGCACCAGACCCAATCGACTTCGCAGCGTTCCAGACAGTCGACTTGTACGCCGATCCGAATGTGTACGTCGATGCCGCGGGCGCCGAGTTCCCAAGCTTCCGCGAACCCATGCGCGACGCCTTCGACCGTGTGTGTATGAACAACCGAGATGAGATCATGATGGAATCAGTGCTTTCGCCTGCGGGCCTGAGCGGCGAGCAGTGGGATGCCTGGTGCGCGATGTGGAGCCCTATTGATTCCATCACCGGCCATCCTCGTCGGCTCGTCGATGCCACGACCGGCACGATCGATCCGGTGGTGGTCGAGTCGTGGTCGACCTACGACCTCGCCCGGCGGTTGCGGCGCGATCCTGAGTCCATGCTGCCCCTGTGGCGCGAGCGGGTTCACCTGGTCTGCGGGGATCGCGACAACTTCTACCTTGAGCGTGCGGTCGAGCGCGTACGGGTGACGCTGGCCGAACTGCCCGGAGCAGGCGCACCCGCGGACGCTGCCGTGGTGCCCGGCTACGTGGAACTGCTGCAGCGTGCGGACCACGGGACGGCGAGCGCACTCTCGAGCCTGCGCTTCTATCCGGAGATGCGACGCTGGATCGAGTCGCATGGTCCGCCGGTGAAGCCATGAAGGACGTCCAGGACCATTTCTTCCGACTTGCCAAGGAGCAAGGCTTCCGGGCGCGCAGCGCGTTCAAGCTGATCGAGATCGACGACCGGAAGAAGCTGATCCGCAAGGGTGATCGTGTGCTCGACATGGGGGCGGCACCCGGCTCGTGGACGCAGGTGGCGGCCGAGCGAGTCGGCCCTCGGGGAGCGGTGGTTGCCGTTGATCTGAAGGCGATCGATCCGCGCGGCTTGCCGCAGCAGGTGACGTTGCTCCAGGCCGACCTGATGGATCTGGCACCCGAGCACTTCGGGGGCGTGCCCTTCGATGTGGTGATCAGCGACATGGGGCCAGACACGAGCGGCGACCCGTTCGGCGACTCGATCCGCAGCGTGAACCTGTGCAACGAATTGTTGGACCGATTCCCCCGCTGGCTGCGCAAGGGCGGTCACGCGACCATGAAGGTCTACGAAGGCGGCGAGTACCCCGCGCTGCTCAAGCGCTGCGCAACGCTCTTCGCCGAGAGCAAGGGCTTCAAGCCCAAGTCAAGCCGCGCCGAGAGCGTGGAAATGTTCGTGACCTGCAAGGGCTACAAGGGCCCGGCAGCCGACGGTGATGCCAAGTCGGCGAAGGCCAAGCCCCGCGGCTGGGGCGATGACCCCATCACGGGACCGTGATCTGCACGCCCTCAAGGCCGGGGATCGAGAGTCCGCGGCCTTTGCGCTGCGCGGGCAGATCACCGATGGCCTTCGCACGCTCTTCGCCGAGCGCCGACTGGAGTTGGCGCATGGTGCGCCGATTCAGTTCATCGCGATCGGTCTTGAGCTGCTTGAGCTGGCGCTGTGCTGCCTGCGACGCATTCATGCGGGCCTGGAAGTCATCGGGCCCCGCTGCATCGGCACCACTGAAGGCAGGCATGGTGGTCTTGGGTCGCACCTCGACGAGCTGGTCACGCAGCTTGGCATAGGCCAAGAGGTACTCGGCGCGCTGCCCCGTGATGGCGCTCACGGCGGCCGTGTCGAGGCCCTCAAGCGCGAGCGCCTTGGCAAACATGGGCCCCATATCCGTGGGATCCTTGAAGGTGTCGGGGTAGCGAACCACATCAGCCGCGCGCAGGAAGCCCGGGCGCTGCGGCTCCTTGAGGAGCGCAGGCAGGGCATCGAGCACCTGTCGTGCGCGGTCGGCAGTTTCGCTGCTCGCGTTGCCCATGGCCTCTCCCGCTTCCTGAAGACGCTGGGTGGCCGAATCATCGATGGTCATGGACCCACCCCCCTCGCCATTGGCCGCGGACTTGAAGAGATCAGCCTCAAGGAGCGCCAGCTCGCGCCCCTTGGACATCGTGACCTCAAACTGGTTCTTGAGTGCTGCAAGGATCGGCTCGTGGCCCTGCGTCGACACATGCTCGCGCAGCGTGGTGGCCGCGGCGGCATCGACGTCGCCATTGGTGACCGCAGCACGGATGACCGATTCGGGATCGACAAAGGGACCAGCACGATTGCCGTTGACCATGCCGAGGACCATGCCACTGCCCGCCCCACCCGCGCCGGCCCGCGTCAGGGTGCGCTCGCGGAACTGGGCCTGCTGGCGAACACAAGCCTCATCGATCACCGCGGCGAGATCGGTGAAGAAGTCTGCATCGGCACGCTGCATGGCACCGACTGCGGTTCGAACGGCTTCGTACTTGGCAGCGATGTCCTCCTTGGTCGGCGACGTGGCGCCACGAGGCCCAAAGGACATCTGTGCACTTGGTGCGGCATCGAACTGGTCCTTCACCACCGAAGCCACCTCGAGGTAATCCGCATGCAACTGCGCCACGACCGGCTTCACCGACTCGGACGAGCCACAGACCGCCAACAATTCTCGGAGTTCCTGCTTCGTGATGGGCTGGATCGTGGGGCGAACGTCCCCCTGCCCGAGCATGGCCTGGCCGGCGAGCAAGCCCTCGAGCCCCTCACCCGACATGTCGAGCATGACGACATCACCACCGGCGACGACGGCGCCGTCGTCACCAGCACCGGCGGCAATCGCCACACCCACTTCAACGGTGACGCCAACGGGCTCACCGCCATCGCCTGGCACCGCACCATCATCGGGCGCATCCTGTGCGATCTGCTTGGGCTCAGGCTCAGGCGGAAGGCCGAAAGCAGCACGGACTCCGGTCTTCAGCGCAGATGTGCGGACGTGCGCTTCCTCGACACGCTTGCGGAAGACTTCTTGGATGTTCTCTGAGTCATCGCCCAGGAAGGCCATCGGGCCCTGATCGTTGAGCGCGCCGAGCACCGATGCCTGCCACGCGGCGAACGCAGCAGCAATGGCCTGATCTTGCTCGGGGGTGAGCGGGGCGTTGGCTGCCTTGGACTCGACCAAGCGGATCACCCCACCATCGTCGATACCCATGCCACCCATACCACCCATGCCGCTGGCACGGATCAACGCGAGCCACGCTGCAGCGCCTCGCGGCTGCGGGATGCCCTGAAAGGCATCGCTGAGGATTGATGCACCGAGGCGCGTAGCACGGGTGCGCGCGGCCTGCACCGGCTCACGGGACCGCTGGAACGCGCCAGCCATCGCACGGAAGTGGGCTTCGAAACCCTTGGAAAATTCATCGGGATCCATCTCGGCCCCCTGCTCCTGCGCCCGTTCCATCTGCTGCTGCATGGCTTCGGCCGAAGGGCGCGGGTGATCAGCCACCGCCTTGGCGCGGAGTTCGATCAGCCGCTCGGGTTGCTCAAGGGCGGCGGTACGGATGGCGCGGACGGCATCGACGTACTCGGCTTCTCGGGCACCGATGCGATCCTCGATCTGCTTGAGCTGCGAGGGATCGAGATCCTTGGTCGAGCGCTCTGCGATCGACCAGAGATCGGACAGGCTGCCGACCCGCGTCATGAAGGCATCAGACGTGGACTGCTCGATGCGACGCAGTTCGAGGGAACGACGCGCGCGGTCCAGCTTTGTCCCATCGGCACCGAGCGCCACCAGTGAGTCGATCAGTGCGTTCTCAAGCGTGTCCCACTGGGCAAGGAGACTGCGATAGGTCCGCACCTGGTTGCGCACCTCGTCGGCCGGACGTTCATCGTTGCCCATGCCGAAGGCCATGCCGCCCTCGGGCTGGTCCTTGAAGTAGCGCTCAATGGCCCCGGAGCGGAGCTCACTGGTCACGCGCTGGTAGCGGTCATACTCGGCCATGGCGGCCGCGCGCTGCGCATCGGGCACACCGATCCGCGGCAGGAGCGCCTCGAACTCAGTCGAGGTGAGCGCCGTGGGGAACTGGGACTGCGCCGAAGCCGACGCCACGGCCGGCACGAAGAGCAGCGCGAGCACGACAGCCCACGCCATACGGGACAGGTTCTGGATCATGATGACCTCCTGGATCGCCGGACCTGCGCAGGCTACGGCATGAGAATTCGACTGCCACCAACAGCCGACCCAATTCGGTTCAGATTTCCCGTGACGCTGATCCTGCAATCTTGACCCCGAACGTGACTTCGGAGTGATCTGGACGAGGGGTTGCCTGCAGGATCGCGTACACGCCCGGGGGCTCGCACTCGTCCTTGCGCTTCCTCGGATCCTTGCGGCGCAGACGTGCGGCAGAACTCAGGCTCGTCGCCGCTCGGTCGCTCCGGACGAGCGCGGCCATGATCATGAACGCTCAGCCGCGAGCCCACTCAGAGGGAACGGGTCCATGCGAGGCAACGATCCGGCTTCGGATCCCACCGCGGCCCTTCCAGTCCGTGATGACCTGCATCCACTGGGGCTTCATGGCAGCCGCGAGATGATCTCGGATCGTGTTGGTGACGGCCTCGTAAAAGATGCCCTCGTTCCGGAAGCTCTGGTAGTAGAGCTTGAGGCTCTTCAGCTCCACGCATCGGTCGCCCGGCACATAGCGCAGCGTGACGTTGCCAAAGTCAGGATGGCCGGTCTTGGGGCAGACTGACGTGAACTCCTCGCTCACATGCTCGATCACGAACGGCACGACGGACGGCGACGCAAAGCACTCAAGCAGGCTGGTGTCAGGCATGGAGGCAATCGTAGGAAGTCACCACGTCACGCGCCATGCAGGAGCGCTTGGTCATCCCCCTCCACCGCAACCCGCATGAGTCTGAGGGACTGCACGGATATCTGCGTGGTACGACGGACGTGAGTCTGAACTCGATGCACGACTTGGACCCGCATCGATCTGGAAAGCCCGGTCCGTCGTGACGGGCGGCCCTCAGAGGCCATGCGACGCCATGAGCCGCACGACCTTCGGCTGCTCGGCATCGATCGCGAGACTGGCTTCGAAGGCTGCCACCGCGTGTGCGCGGGCGGACTGGTCGACCTTGCCGCTCGCCAGCCATCGATTGAGCGCCGCTGTTCCCAAGCCGTTCCAGCACACTATCGAATTGGGATCTACGGTTGTTCCAGCACGGAAGGCGTCCTCGGCGTCAGCGAACCGGCCAGCGCGAAGGAGCGCATCGCCGAGGATCGCTTGGCTCGCGGCACCAGGCGCCACCGCGAGCAGGTCGCGGGCTGCCGCGAGCGAACCATCGTGTTCACCCGCCGCACTCCGTGCTGACACCAGTTCCTGCAGCAGCGTGGTCCGCATCGTGGCCTCCGTGGCGCCAGGAACCGCCGCTTCGAGCAGACGCGCCGCATGCTGCGGTGCACCCGCAGCGACCAGGATCGGAGCGCACAACGCTGCATGCGCGGGCGATCCATCGTGCAGCGACGAGAGCGTGGCGTACTCCAGTGCACTCTCGCGCTCGCCCAGCGCCAAGTACTCACGAGCCATGAGCAACTCGGTCTGCGGATCAGCCGGGTTCATGGCGAGCGAACGCTGCAACGATCGGAGGGCCGCACGAGCATCGCCCCGCTTCGACTGCACCGTGGCGCTTGCATGCAACTCTTCGCGAGTCGGTGGAGCGGCATTCTCGGCCAACGCAGCAAGCTCAGGGTCCTGCGGGATCACTGGCTTCGACCAGTCTCGGCAACCCGAAACCACGATCAACACCAAGGTCGAGGCCAGGCGCGTGGCCCGAGGCACTGCAGGGAAGATGGCCAGTCGCAAAGGGTTCATCGCGCCGTGCGCGCTCCAGCCAGGCGGCGGAGTTCGCGCGCGTTGACGATATCCCACGATGCACCGCCGGGGCCATCCTCCTTGGCAGTCTCGAGGATCATGGGGCGACCCAGCAGCTTCGGGTGCCGCAACACCGTGCGGAAGCATGACTCCCCGCAGGCACCATGCCCAATGTGCTCATGCCGGTCCAACCGCGAACCGCATGCACCGATGCTGTCGTTGACGTGCACGGCGTGCACATGCTCAAGTCCGCACTCGGCATCAAAGCGCTCGAGCACGGCCTTCGCGCGGGACGGCGTGGAGCAGTCGTGGCCGGCCGCCACGATGTGGCACGTATCGATGCAGAAGCCCACGCGCTCGGGAGCGCGCACGAGTTCACGGATCACCTTGAGGTGGCTGAAGTCGTAGCCGAGGTTCGTGCCGGACCCGACGGTCGTCTCGAGCAGCGTGATGGTGCGGAACCCCTTGAGCTGCCGGTGCAGTTCATCGAGCGAGGCGGCAATGCGGCGCAAGCCCTCGACCTCATCGGCGGATGGCGGTTCCCCGAGCCGGTTGGGTTCGCGAGGCTTGCGCGGCGTCCCCAGATGCGCCCCGGGGTGCATCACGCACACTGGAATGCCAAGCGCTTCGCATCGCTCCGTCTCGTCGCGCTGCAGGGCGATCGACCGTGCACGGGCATTCGCGTCGGGACTCGCGAGATTCACGAGGTATGAGTTGTGGCTGACCACCCGCGATCCATCCCAGCCTGCAGCGGCGAGTGCACGAATCCACGCCAGGATCTCTGCCTGCTGCAGAGGCTTCGACGCCCACTGCCGCTGGTTCTTGGTGAAGACCTGCAGGCAGTCAAGGCCCAGCCGTACCGCTTCCTCGATCGCCAGGTGCAGCCCACCGGCGATCGAGCAGTGG
>SYIB01000177.1 GCA_005798965.1 Planctomycetia bacterium | reverse complement strand
GCAGGGACAGCCTGAATCGAATCGATTCTGGTTCCCGTGCCATGACTTTCCCAACGAGCGCATGACGACCGAACTCGTGATCGACGTGCCTGCCGGGGTCAGTGCGAGCGGCAACGGCAAGCTCGTGTCGCATGCCGTGGCCAATGGTCGCGAAACGTGGCACTGGCTGCAGGACAAGCCTCACGTGTCGTACCTGGTGAGCCTGGTGGCCGGCACGTTTGAGCGCACGGCACTGCCCAGTCCGCGATCGGGCGTCCCGATGCAGGTGTGGGCGCTGCCGGGCCACGCGGACGAGGTCCACCGGACCTACGACCGTACCGATGAGATGATCGAGGTGCTGGCGGGCCGCTTCGGCACGCCATATCCGTGGGCGCGCTACGACCAGCTCATTGTGCGCAACTTCGGTGCCGGCGGGATGGAAAACACCAGCGTGACCAGCCTCCTGCCCGGCGCATGGTTGAGCGAGGCGGCCGCGCACGACAGTGACTTCGACGCACTCATCGCGCATGAGCTTGGCCACCAGTGGACCGGCGACTACATCACGTGCACGAGCTGGGATCACCTCTGGCTGAATGAGGGCTGGGCGACCTACTGCGAGAACCTGTGGTTCGAGCGCCGCGATGGCGAGGATGGCTACTTCGACGAGGTGCTCGACAATGCGCGCGTGGCGCGGCGCGACCGGGTGGATGTGCCTCACGAGGCCATGTGCTCCAAGTGCTGGCTCGATCCGGGCGAGACGTTCTCGCGGCTGGCGAATCCGTACCCCAAGGGCGCGAGCATCCTGCACATGCTGCGCGAGATGCTCGGTGATCGCGTCTTCTTCGCCGGCGTGCAGTCGTACATGAAGCGATTCGGGCTCCAGACGGTCGAGACCGATGACTTCCGCAAGTGCCTGGAGGAAGCCAGCGGGCTCTCGCTCGAATGGTTTTTCGACCAGTGGTGCATGCGGCCCGGAACGCCGGAGCTGAAGGTCGTTCCTGCATGGGACGGCGCCACGCGCACCCTCACCGTGACGGTGGAGCAGCTTCAGACGATCGACGAGAAGCGTCCGGCGTTCCGTTTCACGCTGCCGATCCTGGTTCGCACGGCCGGCAGCGAGCGCATGCTGGCCATCGAGAACCGCGAGAAGTCGGCGACGCGCTCGTGGGAACTCGATGGCCCGCCGGTGCTGTTGGCGATCGATCCGCGCGTGGCCGTGCTGAAGACCGCCACGATGGAGATGCCCACCGCATGGTGGCTCGAGCAGGCCATGAAGGGGCCAAACTCGGCCTGCCGGCGCCAGGCGATCCAAGCGCTCGGTTCGCGTGATGAGCCCGGCGTGGCCAAGGCGCTCGATTCGATCGTTCGCGATCCAGCGCGTCGCTGGACTGAGCGACAGGATGCCGTCGAGGCAGTGTTCGCGCTTGGCTCGCCGGCCTCCAGGCAAGTCGCGATGCTGGTGCTCGCGGACTTCAGCGGTGTGCCGGCCAACGCCCAGACGGCGCAGGCTGCGAGCGATCCGCGCGTGCGCCGCGCGGTGATCGAACGGCTGCAGCAGGACACCGATCCTGCCGCGGTGGTGCGTGCCATCCAGCTGGTGCGCAACGACGGCAGCCCGGCGTGCAAGGCTGCCGCGATTGGTGCACTCGTGGCCATGAAGGAGCGCTGGGGCGATCAGGCCGATGCAGCTCGAGGGGTGCTCGTCGATGCGCTGGAGATTGAGTCAAGTGGCGAGAAGGTGCGCACTGCGGCCCTCGATGCACTCGCCGATGTACCGGTGCCTGCGGCGCTGCCGGCGATCCGCAGGTTCGCCGCACTGGGCAACCTCGATCGCATGCGACCGACCGCGATCCGCGCCCTGGCCGCGAATCTGCCACCAGTCGAGCAGCAGGCTGAGCGCGATGCGGTCATCGCCGAGCTGGTGGCGATGATCGATGACCACGAGGAGCGCGCAGCCCGCACGGCGGGAGGCCAGTGCGCGAGACTCAAGCTTGCGCAGGCCCGGGAACGGCTCGAGCGCATGGCAGGCAGCGACCGCCGGCCGTCGATGCGCGAGGCGGCCAAGGGCTGGCTGAAGGAACTTGGCTGAGGCTCAGCCGTGCGTGGCGCGCCAGTGCGCCACGAAGGCTTCGTACTGCTCGGGCGTATCGATGCCCTGGAAGGCCGTCGTGCCGAACGCCACGGCGATCGCGTGGCCGTTCTCGAGCGCGCGCAGCTGCTCGAGGCTCTCACAGAGTTCAAGCGGCGACGGCGGCAGCGAGACGAAGACGGGCAGGAACTCCCGGCGGTAGACGTAGAGCCCGACGTGCTTCCATGGCGCCACGGCAGGCTGCGATCGCACGAAGGGCACGAGGCTCCGGCTGAAGTAGAGCGCTCGGCGGTTCACGCCGACCACGCACTTGACGACGTTTGGATTGTGCGGGTCCTCGCTCGGAGCGAAGGGGGAGACCAGGGTCGCCATCGGTGCGCCGGGATCGGCAAGCAGCGCCGCCACCGTGCGTTCGATCAGTTCGGGCTCGAGCTGGGGCTCATCGCCCTGGATGTTCACGACGATCTCGGCATCGAGCCCCTCGGCTGCCTCGGCGATGCGGCTTGTTCCATTGGGATGATCGGCCCGGGTCATGGCGACCTCGGCGCCGCAGGCGCGAGCAGCGGCAGCGATGCCGTCGTGGTCGGTGGCGACGATGATCCGCGACAGGCTTGGGCAGGTGCGTGCCTGCTCGATGACATGCTGGATCAGCGGGCGGCCCGTGCGGTCGGCGAGCGGCTTGCCCGGGAAACGGGTGCTCGCGAAGCGTGCAGGAATGACGGCAGCGATGCGCGGGGAGGCCATCGTCGGCTCAGGAGAGTTGGCGGACGAGTTCGTCCGTCTCCTTGCGGCGCGCGCGGATGTCACGGAAGCCGATGTCCTTGCGAAGGATGGTGGAGCAGAGCTCCTGGGCATCCT
>SYIB01000001.1 GCA_005798965.1 Planctomycetia bacterium | reverse complement strand
CTCCTTGAAACACAAAAACGCGCCATGTTCACGCCGAACATGCGTGAATGATGGCGGTACCAGAACTCCCAGAAGGGCCCGACCTGCATCATGCGGGGCCAGCGCGGAAGCACGAACGGAATTCTACCGATTTTCATACCGCCACGCAGGGCTGTCCAGATCAATTCCTGGCGATGAACTCCACAGGCCCCCGCTCCCGATCACAATGCCACCATGGATCCAACCGGGGCCAGTGATCCCCCGCCACCGCCCGACCTCACGACCGCGCTGCGCCACGCTTCGACGGGCAGCGACGAGGCAGTCGCACTGCTCTGGTCACTGACCTATGAGGAATTGCGCCGCATGGCGCGCGGGCTGGCCCGCACCGAAACGCGGCATGACGACATCCAGCCCACGGCGCTCGTGCACGACCTCTGGATTCGTACCTTTGGCAACCACGAGTCACCGACGTGGGCGAATCGGCGCCACTTCTTCGGCTCGATGGCGCGCGCTCTGCAGCAGCAGCTGGTCGATCTTGCCCGCCAGCGCAAGAGCCTCAAGCGCGGCGGCGGAACGCGCCAGCACCGCACGCTCGATGTGGTCGACCACGAACTGCGCGACCCTGATCTTGCCCTCAGCGAGGCCGCACAGGTGGCGAGTGCCGCCATCGAGGCCCTCGAGGTGGAACATCCGGACTGCGCCGAGGTCGCGCGACTGCGATTCATCGTCGGGCTCTCGCTTGAGGAGACGGCAACCCTGACTGGCGTCACAGGCCGTACCGTCACGAATCGTTGGCGCTTCGCGCAGTGCTGGATCCGCGCACGACTTGCGCAAGCCGGCTACGGAGGCACCACATGACGGATCCCGCGAACGACACACCACCGCCGGGCGAGCCGAGCATCGAGGAACTCTTCGCCCTGTATCTGGAACAACCCTCTGACAAACGTGAGGCATGGCTGGACCATGCGTACCGGGGAGATCAGGCGCGCATGGCCCTGATCCGTCAGCTCGCTGAGTTCGTGCGCACGCCCTCCATGCAGCCCGAGGCCGTGTCCGAGGACCTTGCCACCGATGCGATCCCCGGTCTGCGGCTGCGCGGCCTACTCGGCTCCGGTGCCATGGGTGATGTGCTGCTCGCCTATGAAGACGAACCTGGCCGCTTGGTGGCCGTGAAGGTCCTGCGTCGTCTGGGTACGGTGAACGGCTTGCTCGATCGCTTTCGCCGGGAGATCACGGCGCTGGCCACGCTTGATGACCCCGGCATCGTGCGCATCCTGCGCAGCGGTGTGCTCGAGACCCGTGATGGTGCGCGCCCATGGTTCAGCATGGAGTTGGTCCGTGATGCGCGGCCCATCACCGCCGCCGCCCGGGCGCAGTCATGGCCGTACGCACGCTGCATCCGTGCCGTGCGAGATGCGGCGCGCGCCCTGCACGGCGCCCATGTCCGTGGACTCATCCATGGCGATCTCTCGCCAGCCAACATCCTGATCGACGCCGAGGGCCGAGTCCGCTTGATCGACTTTGGCATTGCGCGATGGATCGCTGAAGCCGGCAGCACAGCGCCGCTGGCCACGCTCACCGTCGCTGCGCCGGAGCAGGCGCGTGGCGAAGGCGTGGACCACCGCTCCGATGTGCATGCGCTTGGCTCAATCTTGGCATGGATCGCCACAGGCGAACCACCACGACGTACCGAGGACGGCGGCGTGCTCCCACCCACGGAGGCGCTTGCCGACGAGCCCGATCTCTTGGCCGTGATCACGCGGGCAACAAGCGCCGACCCCGCTGAACGCCACGCCGGCGCGGCGGACTTTGCCGATGACCTTGACGCACTCCTCGAGCATCGGCCATTGCCGTGGCGCCGCGAGTCGGCACGGCAGTGGATTCGTCGGCTTTGGCGGCAGGATCCGCGCCCGGTCGTCTACGGCGCAAGCTTGATCGCCGCGCTCACCGTGCTGGTCGTGGGTGCGTTCTGGGCGGCACGGGAGTTCGCAGCCCGTGCAGCCAGCAGCGAACAGGAAGGGCGCACGGCGCTCCTGCAGCTGGCTGAACAGAACCTGGAGGTGGGCGCCGTGGCCCAAGCGCGATCGCTCGTCACTCGCCGTGGCGCGCGCGATGGGTCGCTCGAGGAACGCATCGTGCTGGCCCGACTGACGCGGGCCAGTGACACGATCCTGCCGCACTCGGGCCACGTCTATCGTGTGGCACTGGCGCCCGATGGGTCTGTGCTGACCAATCTTGGCGGCAAGGTGGTGGCGGTCGATGCGCGGCACGAATCTCGCGAACTCCTGCCGCACTGCCCATCCGGCACACCCGATGCAGAATCGATCGATCTGGCGAATCTGGGCGATGATCGGCTCGGTGTCATGTACTCCGACGGATCGTGGTGCATGATCGACCCTCGATCATGCCGGGTGATCGCTGTGCACCCATCGGGGCAGGCAATCACCGCCCTGCAGGTCAGCGCAGCCGCGGCTGTGTTCGTGGCCCTCACCCCGTCGGAACTCATCGTGGCTGATCGGGATGGCGCCATCCTGCGTACGGTGCCCCACGGCGTGGCTGGCAGCCCTCGCGCCATGGCCATCGATCCACGCGGCACCGTGGTGGCCGTGGGTGGCATCCAAGGCGACTTGGCTCTCGTCCCGCTCGATGGGTCGCAGCCGTGGCACACCACACTGCCGGGGTCGCGCGTCTGGGGCCTGGCGTTCTCGCCCGATGGCCAGCGGATCGCAGCAGGCTCACGCGACGGAACGCTCAGGATGATCGACGCTCGAACGCTCGAGATTCTTCACGTGCGGCAACTCCACGCGACCGAGATCACCTGGCTGGCGTGGCATCCAACGGGCGTGCACCTGGCGACGTGCGGCAGCGATCAGCGTGTCCACATCGTCGATGCGCTTTCGCTTGAGTCGCTGCATGAGCTTCCCACCACGCTCGGCCGACCATGGAGCCTGACGTGGGATGGCGATGCACTCGTGATCGCTGAGCAGGGCGGCGTCGAGCGTGTGGCACCCGATGCTCCTCCGCTTCCACGATTGGGCCCCTCGCGTCCGATCGACGGTGGTGACGGTGCATGGACGAGTTCATGGCGCTGGGAGAACGGCGTCACCATGCGTTCACCCAACGGGGAGGTCCTTCGCGAATGGGATCTTCGTACACCGGACTGGTCGAGCCCGTGGCCACCGGTCGTGGCGATCGGGCCATCGGCCGATGGCCGAAAGATCCTTGCCGGTGGTTCCGGCGGACGCCTCGTGGTGCTCGACCCTGCTCACGCAGAACCGCTTGAGCGCATCGACACCTCGGCGGTCGCCACAGTCTTTGGGGCCGTCGCTGAGATCGAGCCCGGCGGGGATCTCATCATCGCCGGGATGGACGGCAACCTCATGCGCTGCGACAGAGGGT
>SYIB01000176.1 GCA_005798965.1 Planctomycetia bacterium | reverse complement strand
GCGGGGCTCACTGAACCGATGCGCTCATCCGGAAGATCGGCAGCAGGATGCTCGCTGCGATGCCGCCGACGACGACGCCCATGAAGATGATCATGAGCGGCTCGATCATGCCGGTCACCGTCTTGATCGCCGCGTCGAGTTCCTCCTCGGCGAAGGCGGCAATGCGCTCGAGGACGTCGGGCAGGCGGCCCGCGCGTTCCCCGGCGTTGAACATCGCACTGATGTTGCGGGGGATGAACGCCGCTTGAAGGAGGGTCGGGCTCATCTCCTGCCCATGGTTCACGCGCTCGCGCAGGTCATCCCACATACGGTCCCAGTAGGTGTTGGCCGTGACGGCCTTCGTGATGCGGATCACTTCGAGCAGCGGGACACCCGCTGCAAGCAGCGTGCCCATGGTGTTGGTCATGCGTGCCACGTAGAGCTGGCGGAACATCGGCGAAATGATGGGCAGGTTGAGCTTGGCCCAGTCGATGGCCAGCCGTCCGCGGGCGGTCCGCGCCGCGACGGTGGCGGCGAAGCACAGCGCGCCCAGCGCCGGCAGGTAAAGGTGCCACCAGCCCTTGAGGAACGCGCTGGTTGCGAGCAGCCACTTGGTGAGCAGGGGGAGCCGGTCGCCCTGCGCCTTGAAGAGCGGAGCGAAGGTCGGCAGCACGAAGACCATGATCACCGTCACGGCCGTGATGGCCACCGCGAGCATGATGCCCGGGTAGACCATCGCGCCCTTGACCTGCTTGGCCGTCTTCCGTGCCTTGAGCAGATCCTTGGCGACGCGCGAGAGCATCTCGTCCATGGTGCCGCTGGCCTCGGCTGCCTGCATCAGGCTCACGAGGATCGACGGAAAGACCCTCGGCCACTTCGCGAGGGCAGCGCTGAATTCCTCGCCCTCGCAGACGTCGTCCTTGATCGCTCGAACGACCGTGGCCACCTCGGGTCGCGCTGCCTGCTCGCTGAAGGTCTCGAGAGCCTCGGCGAGCGGCACGCCGGTCTTCATCATGACCGAGAGCTGCTGGCACAGCGCGATCACGTCGTCATTGCCGAAGCGTGCGCTCAGGCGGTTGCGCGAGATGGCGCCCTTCTGGCCGACCGCCGCGGCAAGGTCGCCGAGCTCGATGCTCAGCACCACCAGGCCATCGCGCCGGAGCTGGCGGACGGCGGCCTCGTGGGATGGGGCCTCGAGCACGCCGCGGACGAGCTCGCCATTGCCGCGACGGGCGCGGTAGGCGAACTTGCGGGGTGCAGTGGCATCGACTGAACCGATCAGGCTGGCATCAATGGCGGCAGGCACCGTGCACCTCCTCCGTGGTCGTGAGCCCGTCGATCACCTTGCGCATGCCGTCGACCCACAGGGTCTCGAAACCCTTGTCGCGCAGGAGCCGCTTGAGGGCCGCAGGTTCGGTGCGGGCCGAGATCGCCTCGAGAACATCGGCATCCGGAGCGAGCAGCTCGTACAGGCCGAGCCGGCCGCTGAGGCCGCGCTCGTGGCAGGCACGGCATCCGGCGCCCTTCCAGAGCCGCTCGGCCTGGGTACCGAACTCGCCCATCGCGGCGCGTTCAGCCGCGTCCGGTTCGTACTCCGTCTTGCAGTGCTTGCAGATGCGGCGCACGAGACGCTGGGCCAGCACGCCGCGCAACGCGGCCGCGACCAGGAACGGCTCGACACCGAGGTTCTGCAGCCGTGTCACGGCGCTGGAGGCATCGTTCGTGTGCAACGTGCTGAAGACCATGTGGCCGGTGAGCGCAGCCTGCACGGCGATCTGTGCCGTCTCGCCGTCGCGGATCTCGCCGACCATGATGATGTCTGGGTCCTGACGGAGCAGGGCTCGAAGGGCGCCTGCGAAGGTCAGCCCTGCCTTCACGTTGACCTGTGCCTGGTGCACGCCGGCGAGGTTGCTCTCGACCGGATCCTCGACGGTGCTCAGGTTCAGCTCGGTGGTGTCGAACTGCTGCAGCACGGAGTACAGCGTGGTGCTCTTGCCGCTGCCGGTGGGACCGGTGACGAGCACGACGCCGTGGGGCTCGTCGATCACCGCGCGGAAGCGTTCCAGCATCGCCGGACGGAAACCGAGCTTTTCCAGGCCGAGCTTGGCGTAGCTCGTGTCGATCACGCGCATGACGATCTTCTCGCCGAACTTGCCGGGCAGCGTGCTGACGCGGAGGTCGATGGGCTTGCCGTTGACCTTGATGGCGATCTCGCCGTCCTGGGGCACGCGGCGTTCGCTGATGTCGAGGCGTGCCATGATCTTGACACGGCTCGAGATCGCAGCGTGCATGCGCCACGGAACGTTGGTCTTGACCGAGAGCACGCCGTCAATGCGGTAGCGGATGCGAAGCGAACCATCGTCGGGCTCGATGTGGATATCGCTCGCGCCGTCAGCCACGGCACCGGCGATGATGAAGTTCACGAGCTTCACCACCGGTCCACTGGTGCCCGTGGTGTCCTCGGCGGCAAGATCGGCGGCTTCGTTCTCGGCCACCGTGAACTGGGCCTCGTCGACCTCGGCGAAGATCTCCTCGGCTTGCTCGTTGGCGCGCGACGGTGCGGGCTCGTCGATGCCGCCGCCGGCCAGCACGGCTCGAATCGAGTCGGCCGTCGCGACGACGAATCGCACCCGGAAGCCGCTGGCCCTGGTCAAGTCCTCGAGCACGAAGAAGTCCTCGGGCTCGGCCGTCGCGACGATGAGTTCGCCGCCGTCGAGCCGGACGGGGATCACGGTGTGGCGCTCACGCAGTTCAGGTGGAACCAACGCACGCGCGCCGGGATCGCAGGCCACCGCAAGATCATCGATGAAGGTCAGGCCGCGAGCTGCGGCGACTGCCTGCAGCAATCGTTCGTTGGTGATCCAGCGCTGCTGCACGATCACCTCGCCCAGCATCAGCCGGCAGGTGCTTGATGATTGGATCGCGAGAGCCTCTCGCAGCTGGGCCGGGGTCAGATCGCCCCAATCGATCAGGACCTGCCCGAGCGACGTGGGC
>SYIB01000175.1 GCA_005798965.1 Planctomycetia bacterium | reverse complement strand
TGGCGTAACCATTCTGCTGGTTCGAGCCGTCGGTCAGGCCATACGCGATGACCGCTGCGCCAATCGCGTTGCCGAGATCGGCCGGAGTGCCTCCGGCGATGCCCGAGTAGGTCGGGTCGTACCCGAGCGTATTCATGCGCGACGTGAAGGCCGCCAGGCTCACCGCAGCGCCGGGGCCCGTGGAGAAACGATTGATGAGCACCCGATACGCCGCATACGAGATCGCCATGTTGCGGGCGGCGTTGACGTCGCCAGCGGTCATGTCGGGAATGTTCACCGCGATCACCGCATCGGCGGCTGGTTCGAAGGCAGCCCATGCATCCCACATCGCCGCGCTCACGTGATAGAGGTTGCGCGCGTGCACCGTCGGCCGCGCGAGGTCGAGCCGAATGGCCGCAAGCTGCTCGTTATTCCACTGCCGGGCGACCGACTGCGCCAGCGCCGACGAGGCCACCATCGCGGATGCCACCACCGTCAGACCCGCCACATGCATCGTGCCCATCTTGACCATGATCTAGCCTTTCGGTCGTGCCTACCCCAACGCTCTCCAGGACGTGAAGAGAAGATGCCACAGGCCGGGTGATAGACGAGATGGGAGTTGTCGGTTTCTCAATCCCCTTGCTCGTCAATGGCGCGGTCGTCGGATCACCGGCGCGGTAGAGTGATGGCCCGTCGTTCTGATTATAGACCAATAATAACGCCATTGAATCCCTTCCAGTTGATTGCTGAATCAGCAGCGCAGATCGCCACCCGAGCCCCTCGGCTCGTCGTGGGGATCGGGGTGGTGCTCGCCATCATCGGCGGCTGGCTCGGTGCCATGCGCGTGCCCTTGGACGCCGACACGAACGCGCTGATCGGGGCTGATCGGCCCTTCATGCAGCGGTACCAGGCGTTCCTCGATGAGTTCGGCGACCTCGAGGAGATGATCGTGGTGATTGATCCTCTCGCGCCGGGCGACGCAGCGGGCGCACGCGCCCGGGCGGCCGTGCTCGATGCGCATGCGGAGCTCAACCAGCTCGTGCAAGACGGCCAACTCGAATGGGTGCATCGCGGTGTCGATGCGCGCGAGCAGTGGCGCGTGGCGCCGCACGCCATGAATGAAGTCGAGCTGCAGGAGTTCGCACGCGCGCAGCCATCGGCTGCACTGGTCGAGGCTCGGACGGATGATGCGATCCTCGAAGCGCTCGCGGCGATGAGTGCACCAGTCGCCGATCGCGCCGCCGTCGGGTCCGCCCTCCTCACGATGGAGACGTTGGTGCCGCCGCTGGCCGACACGCCCGAGGAGCGCAGTCCCGGCACCGAGGTCCAGGAGGAGTTCCTCCGCTCGCGCGGGGGAAGGCTGTGGTTTCTGCAGGCCATGCCGCGGAAGGACTTCGGGAACTTCAACGCGATCGCTGGCCCGCTCGCATCCGTGCGCAGGTCGCTCGATGCGGTGCAGCAGCGTCATCCGAGTGTCGAGATCGGCCTGACGGGCAAGCCGGTCCTGCAGGAGGATGAACTCGCCACCAGCAATGCCGACATGGGCCGCGCGAGCCTGCTGTCGCTCGGGGTGATCACGGTGCTGTTCATCTGGCTCTTCCGAGGCCTGCGGCGACCGTTGCTGGCCGTGGCAGCGTTCGGGGTCGCCGTCGGCATCACGATGGGACTGGCGTGGCTGCTCGTGGGCAGGATCACGCTGCTCTCGAGCGTCTTCCTGCTTGTCCTCGTGGGCGCTGGCCTCGATTACGGCGTGCATGTGGTGAGTCGCTTCAATGAGTACCTCGCCGGCTCGACGCGCCGGGAGGCCGCCCGTCGAACCATTCAGGATGCAGGCCCGGGCACACTCTCGGGTGCATGCGCCACGGCCGTGGTCTTCGCCCTGGCGATGGCGACGGACTTTGGTGGGCTGCGGGAGCTCGGCGCGCTCGCCTGCATGGGTCTCGTCACCAGCGCCGTCGTGATGGTCACCGTTCTGCCTGCCCTGCTTGTGCTGTTCGGTGGCGAGCCCGGCGCACCGCCACGCACGACTGCTCTCTGGCTCCGGATGCCGCCCCCTCTTGCCATCCTCGTCACGGCGATCGCCATCGTGGCCGCAGCCATCGTTGCGCCTGCCGCGCTTCGCTTCGACGCCAACCTGCTCTCGATGCAAGCACCGGGACTTGAGAGCGTCGCATGGGAGCAGCGGGTCCTGGACGACGACGCCACGCAGACTTGGTTTGCGGCGTCGACTGCTCCCTCGGCCGTCGAGGCCCTGGAACTCAAGAGCAAGCTTGAGCGACTGCCCCGTGTCGCCAAGGTACGGAGCGCGTTCGATGTGGTCCGAATGCCGACGCCCGGGTCCGACCGAGCGCGCGGCGAGTTGGCTGCGTCGATCCCCACACCGAGCAGCGCCAACCGAGTTGCCGCCGCGGGGGATCCAACCCTCGCGATCGGCAGCGCGATCACGGCGCAGACGGCTCGGCGGATCGCAGCGGGTCTTGAGCGGCTCACCGTGCTGGCCGAAGCTGCGGGCGAGACCGAGGGCGTGCCCCTGCTGCGGTCGCTCGCGGCGCGTTGGATGGTGTGTGCAGAAGGTCTGGGCGACCCCGCGCGCTCGGACGCGATGCGCGCCACGATCCTGGAGCGCGGCGCCCGCGGCGCTGCTGCGCTGGCGGCGATCCGAGAGGGGTGCATGGTGTCGCTCAGGGATGCCCTGCCCACCGCGATCAGGGCGGCGTCGATCTCGCCGACTGGCTCATGGCTGCTGCAGGTCGTGCCGGCCGGCGACGCGTGGGACGAACCAACGCTGCGTGAGTTCGTGGCGCAGGTTCGCACGGTCGATCCAGCCGTCACGGGAGTTCCGGTGACGCAGGTCGAGTCGATCGCCGACATGCGCCGTGCCTTCGAGTTCGTCTCGTGGCTCTCGCTGGCGGCGATCCTCGTCATCGCGTGGATCGACTTCGGTTCGCTGCGCACGGCGCTGCTGGCCACGGCGACGGTCGTCGCCGGCGTGCTGCTGATGCTCGGGCTGCTCGGCCCGCTGGGGCTCTCGCTGAACCTCGCCAACTTCTTCGCGGTGCCCATGCTGCTGGGCCTGGGCATCGACAGCGCGATCCACGTGCTGCACCGCTGGAAACGGGATCCTTCGGGACTGCCGGCCACGCTGACCGCCACGGCGTTCACCGGCGTGACGACGGCCGTCGGCTTCGGTGCCTTGGTGCTCGCGGATCACCGCGGGCTTGCGAGCCTCGGCTGGGCGATGCTCGTCGGCAGCGTGGCCTGCGTGATGGTCGCCGTGATCACCCTGCCCGCGCTGCTCAGGTGGCGGGCGTCGTAGCGGGCGCAGTGGGCTCGGCGCCCGGCGCCGCGGTGGGCGCCTGATCATCGATGGGCTCGACTTCGTAGCCGAGCTTCTTCACGACGTCGATCACCGCCTGCGTGCGTGCCGCATCGTCCATGCCCACGGTGGCGCGCTCGCCTTGCAGATCGACAGTGCAGTCAGCCACGCCCTCGACGGCCTTGACCTTCTTGGCGACGGTCTTTGCGCAGCCATCGCAGTGCATGCCCTTCACTGAGAAGCTCTTGGTGTAGGCCGCGGGGATGACGACCTTGGGCGCTTCGGCGGTCGACGCGGCACCACCGCCATCGCACGCAACGAGAGACGCACCAAAGGCAAGGACGATGAGGGCTTGGGTGAGGCGCATGGGCGGATCGTAGGGA
>SYIB01000174.1 GCA_005798965.1 Planctomycetia bacterium | reverse complement strand
CGTGCGCCACTGCTCGGGGTTGCCGTGCGCGGCATTGATCCGCGCGACATCCATGCCGGCTTCGATGAGCCGATCGGCGAGCGAGGGATCTTCCGCCATCGTGGGGGGCAGGCTGACCATGATGCGCGTGCCCTTGGGGTGGGCCGGACCGAGCAGGTCATCGGCGTGACGCTCGAGTGCGGCCACGCCTGCATCCATGGCGACGGCGGCCGAGTCGTCGATCCATGCTCCACCGCTCATGGCGACGAGGGCGGCACGCACCGCTCGCAGGGTGGGCTCGACGTGCGCCTCGCGACGCGACAGTGAACTCAGGCCCAGTCGCACGAGCTCCGCCTGCAATCCTGCTGGCAGTGCGCTTCGCATCTCGGCGTACTGCACGAGGTTGGTGGCGCTCAAGGTCCAATCGGATGCCGCACGCATGGTGGATGGCCGTTCACGAGCGGCCGCCGCAGAGATCGAGGACAGCAGCGCCTCGACCGAGGCCAGGATCGATGTGACGGGCTGCATGCAGGGACGCTACTCGACGTGGCGCGCGCGCCGGGCAGGTAGCCTTCGGCCATGGCAGCTGCGTGGCGAAAGCACCTGTGGATCGGTCTGGGCTTGGCGGTGCTGTCCATGCTGAGCATCCGATCGGTCGACGAGTCGGTGGCACGCTTCATGCATGCGCACCGTGACTGGGCTGCTGGTGCTGCGTGGGTCGCCGAATCTGGCGACAGCCTGTATTGGTTCACCGCGTTCGGGATCGGTTTCGTGGTCCTGCACCTGCGGCGCGCGCACGATGCAGCACGGTGGTGCTTTCTCGCGATCGCATCGCTTGCCGCGAGCGGCATCGTGTCGGGGATCCTGAAGGCCACGTTGGCTCGGTGGCGGCCGCGTGCGTTCGTCGCAGATGGTTCATTCGACGGTGATGCAGGCTTTGCCTTTCCGGCGTTCATCATCGAGCATGTGCGCAATTCATATCCGAGCGGCCATGCGACCACGGCGTTCACGCTGGCTGCCTTGGCCACGCTGAAATGGCCTCGGATGGCCGCACTGTGGGTGGTGCTGGGTGCAGTCGTCGCGGGCTCGCGCGTGGTGCAGAACAGCCACTGGCTCGGCGACATGCTCGCAGGGAGCGCACTCGGCTGGATCACGCCGTGGATGCTGATGGCGTTTTGGAAATCCCGCTGGCCTGCATCCGCACCGATTCAGCGCAACGGCACCACCGCGTACAGCATGACCTCGACCACTCGGCCCTTGCTGTAGTTGAAGCCGCGTGTCAGGCTTGATTCGATGGGTTGCAGCCGTGGGGCGCTCGCCGGGCCATGTCCATCGACCAGTCCCGTCGTCGCGATGACGAGACCGTCAGGGTGCTGATCGATCCAAGCGGAAAGTTCATCGACACCGAGCCGCTCGACACGGCGCCCCGACTCAAAGAGCAGGGAGTCCTCGACGTAGCCAACCGCAGCCATGGCCGGCAGTGCGTTGAGACCGCGGTCGGATGCCTCGCGCTGGGCGTGCTCGAGGATCCGCGTCGTGATCCAGGGAGCGGGTACGCGTGGCAGCACGATGCCCATCGTGCAGACCAGGCTCATCACGGTCAGGGCGATGCCGGAACGGATTGCAGAACCAAAGTCGCCCCGCAGCGCGCTGTGCCGCGCGCGCCACATGAGCACGGTTCCATAGCCGCCTGAGGCGACAACCAGGACGAATGCGCTCGAGCCAAGCCCAAGCGACCAACCGAGGTTCTGATCATTGAGCAGCCCGGCGTAGTGCAGCGCGACCATCAGTCCGGCGGGCATCCACCCGATGAGGCAGCCGATCACGGCCCAGAGGCCGTAGCCGAACCGATGCACCGGCTCCAGTGCGTGCGGCAAGCTCGACATGCCGCCCACGACCGCACGGGCCGACAGCAGCGCAAGTGCGGGGTAACACGGCAGCACATAATGAGGCAACTTCGTCGCCACGAGTTCAAACGCGATCCAGGTCGGCACGAGCCAGCAGAGCAGGAAGAGCTCAGGTTGGCGCCCGCCACGCGATGTCAAGCTCGACCAGATCCGCGCAGGCAGCGAGTGGGTGCTTCGGGCGCGACGAGCACGCGACCACGCCCATTGGATCGCCAGGCCCGTGAGCAGCGAGCCCGGAAAGAAGAGCACAGGAAGGAGGACGAGGTGATAGCCGGGCGGAGCCCAGTGACCTTCCATGCCACTGCCTGCGCGCTCGAACACTTCGCGACGGATGGCGCCCGCGATCGTGTTGCCGCCGATCTCGCGTGCAGCGAGGATGACCCACGGCACCACGATCGCGAGCACGATCACTGCACCGGTCCATGGCTGTGAACGCGCGATCCACGACCACCTGCGGGTGGCTGCAGCCATGCAGAGCACCGTCGAGCCGAGGACGAAGGGCGTGATCGGTCCCTTCAGCAGGATGCCGACGGCGCAGAGTCCGTACAGCCCGGCCACGGTGACCCACGGTGTGCCCGCATCACGCGTGGTCCAAAGCCGCCACACAAGCACCATCATCCAGGTGGTGACCGCAACCATGACTTGGTCCGCGCGGGCTTGGTGCGCATCGAACGCCACCAAGGGACAGATGCCGATGAGGATGCCTGCGAGCGTGCCAGTCAGCGCGCCGAACATGCTCCGGCCGAGCCACCATGTGGCCAGCGCGGTGGCGATCGCCGCGATCGCCCCCGGCAGCCGGTACATCCAGATGGCTTCGGGGCCACGGTCCATGCCGCCGAGCGCGGCCACGCTTGCGCTCTGCACCCAGTAGATGGCGGGCGGCTTCTGCAGCCGGAGCTGGTCGCCGAAGCGCGGCACGATGTATCCGTGCCAATCGGCCGAATCGAGCATCTGACGGGTTGCCTGCACGAACCGCGCCTCGTCGCGATCGATCGTCGGGATCGAGGCGATGCCGGGCAAGACGCAGAGCGCCGTGAGCAGCGCTACGAGGAAGGCTTGACCCAACGGTCGTCGTAGGAGCGGGGTCAGGTCAAACCGCATGGAGTGCGATGCTAGATGGCCTCGAACGATCTGCCCAGCACCGTAGACTGGGTCCATGCGGCGCGATCGAGCCATCGTCCTTTCCTTCTTCAGCCTCTCGGCGAGCGCAGCACTCGCCCAGGACACCAACATCATTGAACGCCCGATCGACCAGCAGGAAGCGGCCGTCATCGGTCGCGGATCGACCTTCCTCGTCGGCGGTGGTGTGATCTGGCAGGCACCGGCCACATTTACGGGTGGCGGCGACTTGTCGATCCTGCGTGGGTATGGCGCGGTGGACGTCAGCACGCCCGTCGATCGTGGCATGGCCGTCAACGCGGGCATCGAATGGGACGGCAATTGGTACGACTTCGGCACCGGTACGCCGCTGGGCAATGCGATCGGAGGCGCCGATCCTTGGGACACGATCGTGAACGCCACGGTGAACTTGGGGACGACGATCCGAGTCGATTCGGACTGGACGGTCTTGCTTCAGGGTTTCGTGAGCACCAATGGCGAAGATGGCGCGGACTTCAGCGACACGATCACCGGCGGCGGCTTCGGTGCCTTCTCGTATCGCATGGGACCCGACTTCAACCTTGGCCTTGGTGTGATCGGCAGCTCACGGGTCGAGGATGACCCACTCATCGTTCCTGTGATCCTGATCGACTGGGAACTCGAGCAGGGCATCCGGGTCTCGAACGTGGATGCACCCCAAGCGTTTCCGACAGGGCCCGGCCTCGAACTGGTGCTCGATGTGAGCAAGGAGTGTCACGTGGCCCTCGGCGGGCGCTGGTCCTATCAGCGATTCCGGCTCGATGATGATGGCCCAGCCGCCCGCAGCGACGGCGTGGGTGAGGATCAATCGATCCCACTCTGGATTCGCAGCGGCTGGCGTCGTGGCGCAGTCCGCATGGATGTCGTCTTCGGATTCAACGCCATGCAAGAGCTCACCATCTCCGACAGCTCGGGTGACCAGCTGGCGGCTGCCGACATGAATCCGGCGATCCTTCTGGGCGCGTTCTTCTCGGTCGACTTCTGATCCGCTTGCGGATCACCGAGCGGAGCGTCAGGCGATCGCCGGTGCCTCCTGCAGCGTCACGCCGCCAGTCGTGCCCAGCGCGTAGGTGAATCCCGGCTGGAGTGCGCCGGCTGCATGCGTTCCATCGCGTGCGAGCACGATCAGCCCCACCTGAACATTGGCCGCCAGCGGACCGGATTCGACCAGGCGGAGCAGCGCTTCACGGCAGGCCTCGGCCGGGTGTGCGCCTGCTCGAAGTCGTTCGACGGCAATGCAGGAGGTGAGCTTGCGCATCACCACTTCGCCCAGTCCGGTGCACACGGCGGCACCCCCCTTAGGATCGACGAAGAGCCCTGCACCCACGAGCGGTGAATCACCGACACGGCCGTGCATCTTCCAAGCGAGCCCGCTGGTGGTGCAGCTGGCCGCCATGCGGCCCTTCGCGTCGCGCACGACCATGCCGATCGTGTCGTGATTCTCCGAGTTGGCGCGGGGTTCGTACTGGCGTTCGCGGAGCCACTCCCGCCAAGCGCGTTCCTGCTCTGCATCGAGTGGCCGTGACCTGTCGTGCAGCCCTTCGCTCCGCGCAAACTCCTCGGCACCGGGCCCGACCAAGAGAGCATGTGGCGTGCGATCCATGACGCGCCGCGCCAGGGCGATCGGATGCGCCACCCCGCGTACGCACGCCACGGCACCCGAGCGACCTGCGTCATCCATGATGGCCGCGTCGAGCGTGACGATCCCATCACGG
>SYIB01000173.1 GCA_005798965.1 Planctomycetia bacterium | reverse complement strand
CCAACTCACCCGTTCCACCGGGCGGTTAGGGACTTGGGCAGCCGGCACCTGCGTGCTGGCACTCTGGAAACTGCTCGGGTGTGACCCCATCCGCGCCTGCCACTGCGCCTGCGTGACTTCGTAGCGCCCCATGTAGAACGCATTCGTCAGGGTGACCGTATGCACGGGGTTCTCTTTGAAGTTGCACCCATACTGTTGTGACGCGCTGCACCCCATTTGGAACGAGCCCGGCGGAATGAGCGCCATTTCGATCTGCGTGGCCGTGTCCTTGACGCGCCATGCCAGACCAGTCGCCGCGATCGCATCGCGCAGCGCCGGATCCGTCACGATCGCAAGGTCGGGCTGTGCTTCAAGCAGCGTGGCCCAGGGCGGCACGACGATGCATGGCCCCCACGCGCCGATGACCTCCACCAAGTCGGCCCCATCCACCACGCCATCCTGATTGATGTCAGAGCCAGCTACGTCCGATCCATCGCTGCCCCACGCAGCGAGCACCGAACCAAGATCCGTGCTGTCGACGAGACCATTGCCCGTGACATCGCCAGGGCACTGCGCGTGCGCGGCTGGCGCCGTCAACCCTGCAAGGGTCAGAGTGGTCATGACCGAACTGAGGACGGCTCGTACCTGGTCGGTCTTGGTCAACATGGCGTGGCCTCCTGAAGTTAGGAACCTACTTCAGTGGGCTTGCAACGCAAGAACCAAACTCTCCATCCGCTCTAATCGGGCACAACCGCGCGCTCACGCGTGCGTAGGATGAGGCGGTGAGCATCAGCCCCGCACATTCATGGCTTCCGCGCGCGCTGTGGTGGAGCGCCTGCCTGGGAGCGGTGCTGTTCGCAGCCGCGCCGGTCCGAGGGCTGCGCGCTGGCGACCAGCCGGCGTCTCTAGCACGAGTTCCCCACGCTACTCAGGCCCGGGCTGACGCCCCACTCGCCACGGATGGAGCCGACGCCGCCAGCGCAGTCAGTGGTGCGCCGGCGCCGTTCAATCCATCGGTCACCAAGCGCATCGCCGTCATCGGGGCAAGCGCGAGCGACGGCTTCGGCGTGGCGGTCAGCAACGGCAGCGCCGAGCCATTCAAGGCCGAGCTCGTCGACATGCGCGATGTGCTGCTTGCCGCGGCGAAGCCCGGTACCACCGATCTCATCGCGCACTATGCCACGGGCATGTTCTTCAGCGATCCCGTGGCCCGCGGCGAGGATGCGGTCACGCGTGCACTGCAGACGAAGCCAACGCTCCTGCTCGCCACGGACTTCCTCTTCTGGTACGCGTACGGAGGAGGAGGCATCGGGAAGACGCCGATCCGGTCGGAGGGCGATCGTGCCGTGCTGTTCGAGCAGGGTCTCGCGCAGCTCGACCGGGTCATTGCAGCCGGCGTGCCCCTCGTCGTCGGGAACCTTCCTGACATGCGCGCATCGAAGGGGCGCATGATGGCCGCGATGCAGCTTCCCGAGGAGGCCACGCTCAAGGCACTCAATGAGCGAGTTGCCTCGTGGGTTCAGGGCAAGCCGCGGGTTCGGCTGCTCAGCCTGCTGCGCGTGATCGAGGAAACCCGCTCCGGCGAGCCGATCCGAGTGGGCTCCGTGCAGTGGGATCCCACCAAGCAAGGTCCGGTCATGCAGCGCGATCGGCTTCATCCGGCATTCCCGGGGCTCGTCGCGCTGACCGAGCGAACGATGGAATGCGCGATCGGCGACGATGCGTGCCGCGAGCGGTTCGACTTCACGCCGAAGAATGTGAAGGCACGGATCCTCGACGGCCTGCCCAAGTGATGCAGGCGGCGCAGCCGACGCTCCGGCAGGTCACTTCAGGTTCTCGAGCACACCCGCCCGCTCGTCGGCATCGAGCGAGAGCAGCACGGCCCGGTTCAGGGCAACATAGGCATCATTGCCCATGACACGGATGGCATTGGCACGCACGGTGGTCATATCATGCCAAGCACGCGGCACGCGCGGATGACGCATGAGGGTCTCGATCGTTGCACGATTGGCGACCTGACCTGCCTCGAGCGGCGCGGCCGCGAGGGTCCAGAGCAGATCGAGCTGGCTGAGGGTCGGGTTGTCGATGAGCTCGATCGCCTGAGCCACCGCATCAAGGTTGCGCCAGAGGAACAGCGGCATCAGCGCGGTTGGCGCAGACTCCTTCGCAACGCCAGCCTTCATGGCACTCGCCCACACAATGCCGACGAAATCAGGCCGGCCCAGGCGGCTCACACAGCGCATCGCTGCACGACCGCTGGCATCGGTGGGCGCGGCGTTCATCGCCTTGATCGCCTCGATCGCTGCAGGCTTCAGATCAACCAAGCCTTCACGCGGCTGCGCCGGCAGCAACGGCCCCCGCAGCACTCCGGGCGACGGCGTCCACAGCGGATCGCCGATCGTCTGCACGCGCCAGCATCGGTCGCCCTCGCCCTCGAGCCATCGCCCCGCGACCAGGAGCGGCAGGCCGACCGCAATGCGCTGCGCCACAAGTGCAGGCGGCACGAACGCGTTCAGCATCGGCTCGTGCACCGAGCCCACGTACGCGAACACGCCATGGTCGAGCCATCGTGCGCCCACGCAGATCGGCGACTCCGGCGCCGCAAGGCTGAACGAGTGGATCATGTGCAGACCCATCGGACGCCCGATGGCCGGGATCTCACGCACGCCCGTGTCCTGATCCTTCAGGATCGTGAAGGTATCGAGGTTGCCCATCGAGTTGATGAACTCAAGGTCCGTCGACCATCCCGCCGCCGCACGCTCGCGCCATGACGAGATTCCACCCGGCGCGAACCGGATCGTCTGGGCGGCGAAGCCAGCCTTCGTGAGCAGGTTCGTGGCCTCGCCAACCTCGTACTGGCGTGTACCGACGTTCGATGGGTAAGCAGGGCAATCATTCAGCCACGCGGTCTTCTGGACGAGGAAGAGCGAGCACATCGCGGTGTACGCGCTGCGAACCTCGGACCCGAAGATCCATCCGGCAATGGCCCAGCGCTGCGGCGTGCGGCCATCGGCGATTCGGCAGAGTGCATCGGTGGTGGCGATCGGTTCGTTGCGTCGCGCCGGCCCGAAGGGCGATGCGAATTCGACCCTCTCGCCCGGCGAGCCCTTGCCCGCCATCGAACGGCAGACGGTCACTGCGTCGACCTCGTCACCCAACCCGTTCCAGCCCAAGCCCGTGGCCGCCACCGCATCGCGCACGGCATCGCAGAGCGCCGTCGTGCGGTCAGGATCGAGTTGATCGTTGGGCGCGCCCCAATTGCCCGGCAGTGGGACCAAGACCTGGCCCCGACCCGCCGCAAGGGCGAGCGCGGCGGGCCACGCCGCATCTGCCGGGTCAAAGAGCACCACCCCGACCGAAGGCACCCCGCGCCCAGCCAGCGCTTCCTTCATGGAGGCAGCACCTGGCATCCATGCATGCACCGCAGCACCCTCGATCGCTGCAGCTCGGGCCTCGACGGCTGGCATCGCCCCGACCGAGGTGCGCCGGAACACGATCCCCGGGGCGAACGACTGCAGGAAGAGCGGCGTGAAGTGATCATCCTCGATCAACACGGGCCAGCGGCGATCGATCGTCCACTGCCGGATCTCATCGAGGAAGGTCGCACCATCAGGGACAAGGACGACTTGGTTGAGAACGCCCTGCTTCTGCGCGAGCACCTCGCTGCGTGCGCCAAAACGCAGCGGGAAAGGAAGCTGCTGCTGCGCTGTGGCCGCGGTGGGCTCTTGGACCTTCGAAGCGTTGGTGGAAGGCGCTTGGCCAGCCTGCACGGCGAGCGACAGCATCCCGCCGCCAAGGGTCATCCAACCGTGCGGCCTCGACGGAATCTTGTGACGCATGTTCATCCCCCTACGGGCGCGATGGCCTCGAAGATCGCGACAGCCACGAGTGCACCACCAATCGAGCCGGCGACCGGAATCCAGGCATAGCCCCAATCGCTCGGCCCCTTGCCAGGGATCGGCAAGAGCGCATGCATCACGCGCGGGGCGAGGTCGCGCGCGGGATTGACCGCGTACCCGGTCGGCCCACCAAGGCAGATGCCGATCGCAAAGACCAAGAGCCCCACGGGCAGCGCGCCCATCGCCCCCAGTTCCAAGGAGATCGTGCGGCCGTCATCCATGGTGCCCTGCGCTTCCTTGAGGCAGAGGATGCCGAACACGAGCACCGCGGTGGCGATCACCTCGACGAGCAGGTTGCTGGCTGGTGCTCGTACCGCCGGCGCGTTGCAGAAGGCCGCGAGCTTGGTGCGCGGATCCTCGGTCAGGCGCCAGTGCGGCAGGTAGAGCAGCCACACCAAGGATGCACCGAGCATGCCTCCGGTCATCTGCGCCAAGCACAGGCGCACGCAGTCATCGCGCGCCACCATGCCCATGGCTGACATCGCCACGCTCACCGCAGGGTTCAGGTGCGCCGGCCCGCCGAGGAACGCGGTGCAGTACGCGGCCACGAACACCGCAAGCCCCCACCCCACCGTGATGATGAAGAAGCCTCCTGCCTGCGAGGGGGCGACATGGCCCTTGGTGCGGGTCAGAATCACGTTGCCGACCACGCCGTTGCCAAGCAGCACCAGCAGCGCGGTGCCAAGAAACTCTGCAGCAAGATTCATCGTGCGAAGGCTACACCCCGTAGCGACCCCGCTCCACCTCGCGGATCGGGCGCAGCGCCGAGTCGGGAAGCAACGATTCCGGCGCGGCGCGGCGCAGCCGCTCGGCGCATCGGCGCTCGACTTCATCGCGCAACCACCAGACCCACAGCGTGGCGTGCGCGCGAGCCGATCGATCGACCCAATCCTCCGCCTTGAGCCGGTTGCTGACGAGCGCCTCCAGCGACTCAATGAGCCGTTCCTCGGCGCGCTTGAGCTCAGGCTCAAGATCATCCCTCAGACTGAGCACGTCGGAGCGCACGCCGCCGGACAGATCGGCCCGCGCAAGCAGGGCGTCAAGGACCGGCAT
>SYIB01000172.1 GCA_005798965.1 Planctomycetia bacterium | reverse complement strand
TTGGAGTGAGCCCCGCAGACTCAGGCTGCGCGGCGATCCATGCCGGGCGGATGGGGGCCGGCACACGATCGAGGACATGCGTGGGCGGACCGCAGCCTGCAGCGCCGAGGATCGCCAGCAGGGCAGCGACCGTACGGCACCTGATCATGCGGACGCGCCCATGGCATCGACCTCGGGGAAGTCCGCGCGCGCGGCGTCGAATTCATCGAGCTTGCCGATTGCGAGCTCGATGAGTTCAGGATCGAAGTTCTCGCCTGCATCGTTGCGAAGATAGTCCGCTGCCTCGGTTCGGCTCCAGGCGCGCTTGTAGCGGCGTGTGCTCAGCAGCGCGTCGTAGACGTCGGCGATGGCCACGATGCGCGCCGTCAGCGGGATCTGCTCGCCGCGCAGCGGTGCCAGCGTGCCGTCGGGCTGCATGACCTGCGGATAGCCGCGGCCGTTCCAGCGCTGGTGGTGGTGAAGCACGATGTCGTGGGCGATGCGATCGAACGGCGTGCGGTGACCGCTGAAGAGCGCGGCACCCTCGGACGTGTGCGCCATCATGGTGGCGTACTCGTCGGGTGTGAGCGGGGCCGGCTTCTTGAGGATGCCGTCAGGGATGGCGACCTTGCCGACATCATGGAGCATGGCTCCAGTGCGCAGCAGGTCGCTTTCGCGCAAGCGGCGCTCCATCGGGATCGCGTTCCGGTCGCACCAGGCGTTGAACAGGACCAGCGACATGCCGGCGACACGGTTGGTGTGCGAGAAGGTTTCGCTCGGATCGCGCATGCCGGCCATGCGGATCATGCGCTCGATGTTGGTGCGCGTGAGGGCCGTACGCTGCAACGCGCCCTCGAGGATCGCAGCGAGGCTCGCCGCGGCGTTCTCATCCTCGCGGGCGAATGGACTCGGGCCACCACGCATGAGCAGGATGACGGCCTGCACCTCGCCGTCGGGATCGACCATCGGAGCGCCGATCGTGGGGATGGCCGTTCCTGTGCCGAACGGCTTGCACACTTCCGTGAGCACGGAATGACCCTGCGCGATGCGCGCAACGATGGTCTGACCATTGAGCGGCAGCTCCTCGGGCATCTGCGCAGCATCGGGCACCGCGTACTGGCGACGGAGCATGTCGCCGTCGACGCGGTAGAGCGCGGCGCTCTTCGCCTGCATGGCGACCATGCCGCCGAGCAGGAGATCGTGCATCACGACATCCTGGTCGATCCCCTTGGAGGCCCGGTCGCCGAGCACAGCCATGCTGTGCAACCGCTGGCGCGCGGTGTCGCGCGAGCGGCGGTCCATGTCGGCCTCGCGCTCGAGCTCGCCGAACATCTGGGCCAGCTCGCGATTGGCGATTTCGAGGCGTGTATGTGCCACCTCCAGCCGCGACGTCAGCGTGCGGTTGCGATCGGCGATCGCCTTGGCGTGCAATTGCGTTTCCACCCGCGCCAGCACCACCGGAAATTCGAGCGGTTTGGTGAGGAAGTCGTTGGCGCCGGCCTTCATCGCCTCCACCAGGAAGCTCGTCTCGTGCAGGGCCGTCGCAACCACGACGGAGAGTTCCGTGGGATCGACGGTGCGCCGGATCTCGCGCAGCACGTCGAGCCCCGACATGCCGGGCATGAGCAGGTCCAGGATCACCAGATCAGGTCGCTTCGCCTCGATCTTGTTCAGAGCATCGGTGCCGTCGCTGGCGGTCGTGACCTCGTAGCCGGCCTTGTCGAGACGGCGGCTGAGCATGTCCCGGTTCAGCGGCTCATCATCCACGAGCAGGATCGAGCGTGGACGGTCAGGATTGGGATCGCACTGTGGCGTGGACACTGTCGAAGTGTAGGGCCGGAGGTTGCGCTATCATCCCGCCAGCCCGCACGCGTAGCTCAACGGATAGAGCATCGGTCTTCGGAACCGAGGGTTGGGGGTTCGAATCCCTTCGCGTGCGCTTCACCCCCTAAGCCAAGGAGCCATCTCGATGGGATTCATGCAGGGCAAGCGCGGCCTCGTCACCGGCATCGCCAACGATCACTCGTACGCGTGGTACATCACCCAGAGCTTGGTTCGCGAGGGGGCGCAGTGCCTCTTCACCCACCTGCCGGGCGAGAAGATGGAACGTCGCTGCCGGATGGCCGTCGAGGAACTGGGCGTGAAGGATCCCTGGCTTGCACCGATGGATGCGGCGAACGATGCGGACCTCGACGCGGTCTTCAGCCGCATCAAGGCCGAGTTCGGCACGATCGACTTCCTCGTGCACTCGATCGCCTACGCCGACAAGAGCTGGTTGCGCATGGACCAGGGGGTCTTCACGGCCACGCCGCGGCAGGTCTTCACGCAGGCGATGGACATCAGCGCCTTCACCTACATGGCCATGGCCAACCGCTGCGTCGAGCTGATGCCGAGCGGCGGCAGCATGATCGCGCTCTCGTACTACGGCGCCGAGAAGGCCGTGCCCGGCTACAACGTCATGGGCGTGGCGAAGGCTGCACTCGAGGCCACTACGCGCTACCTCGCGATGGATCTCGGTTCGCGCAACGTGCGCGTGAACTGCATCAGCGGCGGCCCGCTGCGCACGCTCAGCGCGATGGCGGTCGGCGGCTTCACCGACATCCTCGACCACATGGAGCGCAAGGCCCCGTTGCGGCGCAACATCACGGGCGGCCAGGTCGGTGACTGCGCTGCATTCCTGCTGAGCGAGCTCGGTGCAGGCATGACCGGCCAAGTGGTGTACGTGGACGCCGGCTACTCCACCATCGGGCTCTGATCGGCATCGAAGGCCCACGCGCGCGGGTCATCAAGGTCGGCATCGCTGACGAGCGCCCTGCGGATCGCGATGGCGAGCCCGTCGAGCCCCATTGCACACCGCGCACTGCACGCGGAGTCCGCCCCGTTGCGCTCGGCGCACCGCGCAGCATCGGGCTGGTCGTCCTGCAGCAAGACGCGCAGGATCTTGGCGGGGCTGGTGGGTGCAAGCATGGGCCAACCGCGCCCGGGTGCTGTGGCAAGCACGATCACGCTGGCGCTGGCGGCGATGCGTGAAGCGATCGCGGCCGCCGAGGCGTCGATGGCGCTCGGTTCCTCCAGAAGACCGGGGAGGTCGATCCAGTCCACGGTCACGCCGTCGAGTTCAAGGCGCACTGGCACCGGATCGCGCGTGGTGCCGGCCGAGTCGTCGGTGACGGAGACCGGGCGGCGGGCCAGTGCATTGGTGAGCGTGCTCTTGCCCACGTTCGACGGCCCGGCGATGACGACGGTCGGTGGATCGATGAGGACGCGCAAGCGCTGTGCACGAGCCAGGTCGGCCGCGGTCGTCGGCCCCGATCGCTCCATGCGGGCGTCATGATCGAGAAGGAGCCCGAGGGCGCGCCGACTGGCGCATCGACCGGCCATGCGTGCCGCCGCCGCGGCGTGCGGGCTGGCGCACTCGGGAAAGATCGCGTGGTCGGGGAGGCGGGCCTCGATCGCGCCGTGCGAGCGCAGCCAAGCCTGCATCCGCTGTGCGATGCGGACACCGCCGTGCGGCATGAGCATGGCGGTGGTCGGTGAGGCCCGGACAGCGATGCCGTCGTCGATGGTTCCGAGCGGATCGGCGAAGTGGCAGCGTGCCGTGCCACCCTGCGCAGGAACGCCGCGGCAGCATGCTGCGAGCAGCGCATCGAGCGCGGCAGATTCGCCGTGCAGCGTGACCAGCGCGATCGCGCCCGGCTGCATCGGCGTGCACCAGGCCCAGCGCAGAGGGATCATGCGTCGTCGTGCTTGGGGTGGCAGCCGCAGCCATCGCCGCAGCCGCCGGGGCGCACGTCAGCCGCTGCCGCCGCGCGCTGCACGGCAGGGCGGCTCGGCTCCGATTCAGCTTCGTAGACCGCGCGCCAAGACTCATGGATGCCATGCAGCGTGAGGTCGGGCACGATCGCGTTGACGAGTTCGTCCTTGGCAAAGAGCGTGGCGGCATCGCCGCCGGTGGCGAGGACGACCGGGAACGCGCCGTACTGCATCGCATACTGCTCCACGAGCTTCCACACGAGACCCTGCAGCCCGATGTGCACGCCCTGCAGCATGGCCTGCTCGGTGTTCTTGCCGAAACTGCCTGCATCGGGCTCGCGGTAGGCGATCGATGGCAGCGCCGCAGTGTGCTCGTGCAGCGCGATGAGGGCCAATTGAGCCCCGGGCGCGATGGCGCCGCCTTGGAACGTGCCCACGCCATCGATGAAGTCCACCGTGATCGCCGTGCCCGCATCGATGACGACGCAAGCCTGCTTGACGCATGACCATGCAGCCGCGGCGGGGAGGAGCCGGTCAGGGCCGGTCTTTGCCTGCGCATCGAGGTGGGTGCCGATGGCCGGCGCCACGTCCGCACCGACGCGCAGGATCTCGGCGCCGGTCTGGGCCTCGACCTCGTCGGCGACGCGATCCGCGAAGGGGTCGTTCGTCGAGGCAATCACGATGGGCGCGCCGGCGCTGTCGAGCATCTTCCACGCGCCCTCGGCCGCAGCGGCTACGGCGATGGGGTCGGTGTTGTCGAGGCGGGTGACCGCAGTGAGCTCGCTCGCGGTGAACGAGCCGATCGCGGTGCGGGTGTTGCCGACGCTGAGGGCGAGGAGGGTGGGCACGCCGTGAGTCTAGCCGGGAGGCAGTCCGCACTCGCGACGGATGCGTGCGGCCAAGAGCGCGAAGGCACGCTGCGTGACCGGCCCGATCCTGCCCGTGCCGACCTGGCGGCCGTCGACCGCCAGGATGGGCGTGACGAGCCGACGGCTGGCGGCGATGAAGACCTCGCTGGCGGCGGCGAGTTCGTCGAGGCTGATCGGACGGACAGCGGTCGTGATGCCGGCGCGCTGCGCTTCTTCAAGGAGCTGCCACCGCGTGACCCCGTGCAGGATCGGCGGGTCGTCATCGACCGGCGTGGTCACGAGCGTGTCGCCCACGAGAGCGAACACGTTGCTGTAGGCGCCTTCGCCCACGAGGCCGTGGCGCGTGAGCAGCACTTCGTCGGCGCGTGCATCCTGTGCATCGAGGAGGGCCAGGATGTTGCCGAGCAGGCTCGTCGTCTTGATCTCGCAGCGCGACCATCGTGGGTCAGGGCGGGTGATGGCCGAGCCCGCGTGCAGCGTGGCAAGTTCATCGATTGATCCGCATGCGCTCGCGTAGGCGAACACGGTTGGCGCGAGGCCTGGCGTGGGCATGTGGGCACGCGGAATCTGCACGCCGCGCGTGACCTGAAGGTAGATCGCCGCATCACGCAGGCCATTCGCGGCGAGCAGATCGTGGCAGAGCGTTGGGAAGGTGCGCGCATCGAAACCGCCGATGCGCGTGAGCCCGAGGCTGCGCTCAAGCCGCGCGACGTGGGCATCGAGCCCGACACCGACGCCGTTGAAGAAGCGCACGAGCTCGTACACGCCGTCGCCGAAGAGAAAGCCACGGTCGAAGGGGCTCAGCGTGGCCTCATGGGCAGGGAGGATGCGTCCGTTCAGCCAGACCTGCATGGGAGCCTGATCGTAGGCGTTCCTCAGCGGATCGCGTTGCGCGCCGCCACGATGGCGCGCATACGGTCGGGGCAGAGCTCGTTCGACCAGAGCCCATCCTGCTTGATCGAGCTGCCCACGATGACCGCATGAGCGTGGGCAAAGAGCGCCGGCAGCGATGCGGGGGTCGCGCCGCTGCCGACCAGCACCGGCAGCGGCGATGCCGCACGTGCGGCGGCGAGCTCGGCGCCGTCGACCGGCTTGGCGGTGGCGGTGCCGGTCACGATCACGCCGTCGGCCCCGAAGAAGTGGGCGGCCTCGACCCAGTCCGTCATCGACAGGTCGGCAGTGATGGCGTGGCTCGAGTGCTTCTTGCGCAGGTCGGCGTAGATGCGGATGCCACGCGCACCCAGGCGGGCGCGGTCCCGCAGGAGCTGCCCCGCGCAGGCATCCTTCACGAGCCCCTCGTCGCTGACGCTGGCGAAGACGAATCCCTCGACGCGGATGAAGCCGGCGCCTGCGGCGTGGGCCACGGCCAGGGCGGCTGATGCCGCGTGCGAAAGGACTTGCACGCCCACGGGAATCCGCACGGCGCGCACGACCTCGGCGGTGACGAGGGCCATCGCGGCAACCACCTCGGGCACCGAGGCATCGCGCAGGTAAGGCGCGTCGTGCATGTTTTCGACGATCAGGGCATCGAAGCCCGCCGCTTCGAGCGCACGGGCCTCGTGAGCGGCGATCTCGGCGATGCGGGCGACGGGGAGCGACGCGCGCGGCGAACCGGGCAGGGCGCGCGCGTGGACCATGCCCACCAGGGCCCGGGGATGCTCGAACGCGGTCATCCCAGAAGCCTACCTCCGCGGCGACGGCGCCCCGGTGGGTGCTATCCTTCCCGCCCCGTTGGCGGGCCGAGGTCGGCACGCACATCGGGGAACCAAGGAGCACCCATGGCCATTCGCATCGGCATCAACGGTTTTGGTCGCATCGGTCGCCTGGTCTGCCGCATCGCCACGGAGCGCGGCATGGAGGTCACGGGGATCAACGACCTCGTCCCGGCCGACAACCTGGCCTACCTGCTCCGCTACGACACCATGCACGGTCGCTTCGACGCCAAGGTCGAGGCCGACGAGACCTCGATCACGATCAACGGCAAGCGCACCGCGTGCAGTGCGCTCAAGGATCCCGCGGCGCTGCCGTGGAAGCAGCTCGGCTGCGACTACGTGCTCGAGTCGACCGGGCTCTTCACCACGCTCGAGGATGCGAGCAAGCACCTGGCTGCGGGCGCGCGGCGCGTGCTGATCAGCGCGCCGACCAAGAGCGAGAAGGAGGTCCCGACCTTCGTCTACGGCGTGACCTCCAGCGCGTACGACCCTGCGAAGCACATGGTGCTCAGCACCGCCAGCTGCACCACCAACTGCTTGGTGCCGTTGGTGAAGGTGCTGCTGGACACCTGCGGACTCGAGGAAGGCCTGATGACCACCGTGCACGCCGCCACCGCGACGCAGCCGACCCAGGATGGCCCGAGCAAGAAGGACTGGCGCGGCGGGCGCAGCGCGGGCTTCAACATCATTCCTTCCTCCACCGGCGCCGCCAAAGCGGTGGCGCTGTGCATGCCCGAACTGAAGGGCAAACTGACCGGCATGGCGTTCCGCATT
>SYIB01000171.1 GCA_005798965.1 Planctomycetia bacterium | reverse complement strand
GCCGCGCTGGATGTCTGCCCGCACCCTCGGCGCATCGGCCCTGCCGGGCGTGCCACAGCGCGTGGTCGAGGATGCACGCACCTGGCCCGCGCACCTCACGCCAGGGATCAACCGTGCGTACCGCGCGGGCATGCTGCAGGATGGCCGGCTCGTGCAGGTCACCGCGGCGTGCGGACCGGTCATCAATCGTGACATCGTGCTCGGCGAGTCCATGCGCGGCGATGCGTTCGTCTGCGCGCCATGCGCCAATGCGGTCAAGCGCTACAGCATCACCGAGCGCGATGATGGACCCAAGGGGTCGCCAATGCCCGTCGGTGGCGAGTTCCTCTCGAGCACCAGCGAGCGGTTCCGCCCGTGCGATCTCAAGATCGGTCCGGATGGTGCGCTCTACATCGCCGACATCAGCCGCGGCATCATCCAGCACCGCATCTTCATGACAAGCTTCCTTCGTGCACAAGTCGAGGCGCGTGGGCTCGATCGCCCGATCGATCAAGGTCGCATCTGGCGCGTGGTGCCGGTCGCTCGGCCGCTGCGTGCGCGAGTGGATCTCACGCGGGCTGATGACTCCGCGCTCGTCGGGCACATCGCGGGGCCAAGCGGACACCTTCGCGATCATGCGTCGCGATTGCTTGTCGAGCGCAGCTGGTCCTCGCCGGCGGGTGATCCGCACGCAGGTTCCGCAACGAGCGGGTCCGATCCTGATCAGGGCACGGCACACTCCCGTGGCGACCGAGAAAACGATGTGCACCAGTCGACCCTGCGCTCACTGATGGATCTGGCTCGCGGCGTGCAGGTCGATCCCGCCGTGCGCCACTCCGCTGCAAGCACGCTCGTGATGCTCGGCGCCGTCGATGTGGCCCTTCTCGAAGCGCTCTCCTTCGATCGTGATGCAAGGCTGCGTACGGATGCGGCGATCCATGCAGCGGGCATGCTGCACGGTGGGCAGCATGTGGACGGGAGCATCGCCATCCTCGAGCGATTGGCACAGGATCCTGCGCGCAGCGTGTCGATCGCCGCACTCGCGGCACTGGGAGAGCTCCAGGATGATCGACGCTTCATGGATGCGGTGGCACGGCTCGTGGCCATGCGCACGGTGCTCAAGGATGCGCCGTGCCGCGCCGCGCTGGCGAGCGGGATCAAGGGTCGCTCGATGCTGGTCCTCGACTGGTCGCTCACGCTCACCGATGCACGCGACCCCGGCGTGCGTGCTCTCGTCCAGGAGTGTGCGGCTCAGGTCCTCGCTCACGGCAACGAGCGCCTGAACGAGGCCTTGCTCTCGCTGGCGGCACGCGCGGCATCGAAGCAGCCGCAGGTTGCATCGTCAATCCTTGATCGTGTGGCATCATGGACGAAGCCTGGGACGAAGGATGCACGCGTCCTCCGCATGCGAGGCCAGCCCGACGGCTGGGGCGAACTTGTGGCAACGGGTCCGCGTGCCGTCCGTGCGGCCGCGGTGCTCGTCGATCCACAGCTGTCGTGGCCTGGTCGAGCTGGCTACACCCTTCCCAAGGCCGAACTCACCGCCGACGAGCGCGGTCGCCTGCTCTTCGGCAATTGCGTGGGCTGCCACCATGCCAGCGGTTCCGGCATGCCGCCGGTCTATCCGCCGTTGCGCAACAGTGTGTACGTGACGGGTGATCCATCGCGGCTCGTGCGGATCCTGCTGCATGGGCTCGAAGGCGAGCTCGAGGTCGAGGGCATCACCTATCGCGGCATCATGCCCGCCGCGCCGATCCAGTCGGATGCGGATCTTGCCATTCTCGTGAGTTGGCTTCGATCCCAGTGGGGCCATGCGTCGAGCTCCATCACCCCGGAGTTCGTGGCCAAGGTGCGCGCAAACGACGCGACGCGATCTGGCCCCTGGTCCGCTTCATCGCTCGAGTCGGCTGTGCCGGTCGAACCCACGCAGTGACGCAGCGATCTCCGCCCGGTCACTCCGAGGAGATCGAGTGCGCGAGGTTCATGTGGCCACCATGTCCATTCGTCGCGACATGCCGCGAACCGGTCGCTCAGCCGCCGCGCAGGAGCATCTCGACCTGGCTGCGGAACTCAGGTGGTACATCCATCAGCCCGCCGTTGGTTCCTGCGTTGTGGAGGTCCAGATGGCCTTCCCAGAGCACGGTGCCGTCGAGTTCTTCCACGCGCACCTCGGCTGGTCCTTGGTCGCGTTGGTTGATCGAGATGCGGATCGATCCATCCTCGATCGTCGCCGACGATGATGAGGATTGCCGTTCTTCGCGTTGAACGTCGCGCTGCCCATCGCGCTTGCGGTCTCGAGCAGCATCGCCACTCCCTTGGCCCGGCGCATTGCCACGGCGGCCTCGGCCATCCATCGGCGGCATCGGCGGACGCGGTCCAACGCCGCGCCATTCCTCGACCTTGATCTCGACGCTCCTATCGCGTTCGAGCGCTCGCATCAGCTGGTCCATCACGCGATCCCGCTCTTCGGGCGGAAGGTTGCTGACGGCGTCGCGGACGGCATCCATCAATCGTGCACGGGCCGCCGATGCAGCATCGCGCTCGCGTCCGGGTTGCGCCGCGCGGCGCTGCGGGTTCCCACCTTCCCGCGGCGCACGCTCGTCGCCATCATCGCGGGGAGTTCCAGCGCGGGCCGGGTCCTGCGACATGGGGTCGCGTTCGCGCCACGCCATGCCTTCGCCGCCTTCGGGTCGCCCCTCAAGTTCAGCGCGAGAGCGCGCAGGGCGATTGGGAGGTGGCAACTCCTCGGTCATGCGATCAGGTGCACCGCGGCGCGCCGGCACCATGCGCTCACCAAGCGCGACCTCGGCCTGCTTGCGCTCGCCGCGGCGCAGCCACGTCAGCTTGATCTTGGCTCCCGGCTGTTCCGACTTCACCAGCCCGCTGAACTGGTCGACATTCATCAGGAACTGGTCACCGACCATTTCGAGGATGTCGAACCGCTGCAGGCCAGCCTTCTCGGCCGGGCTGTCCGCTTCCACGAACGTCACGACCAGGCCCGCACCCTTGCGCAGGGGAAGTTGCATGGCGACATCAGTGCGGATGGGTTCTGCCTGCACGCCGAGCCACGGTTGGCGCTCGGTCATCCGGTCCATCGGCATCGGCGCCGAGGCAAGGTCACGCTGCGGCGGCGGAGCGGGCTGGCTGGCCCGTGGTTCCTGGGCCGGTGAGCATGAGAACGCGACAACAAGCACGGTGGGAACAACAAGCGCCATGAGAGCCTCCTTGCAATGCACAGCCGGGACGGATTCCATCGTCGTGCTAGGGACATCGGCATTTGTTGGCACTGCGCTGCAGTGTCGGCCGTGCTGTGGTCTGGGGGAGCGGGTCATCGCGCAGGCGGCTGCAGCGCGAGTCCGCCGCCGTCACTCCGTCATGTCCCATCCAGCCATGTAACGGCCTGTCTCAAGCTTCAAGATCTGGCGGACCAGATCATTCGCGAGCGTGCTCGCACCGAAACGGAAGAGATGTGGTGATAACCAATCCTGCCCAAGTGTCTCCCGCACCATCACCAGGTAATGGATCGCCGACTTCGCGGCGCGGATCCCCCCTGCCGGCTTCATGCCCATGCGCACGCCGGTC
>SYIB01000170.1 GCA_005798965.1 Planctomycetia bacterium | reverse complement strand
GGTTGGTGCTCGTTCATGGCTTGGGTAGAACGGCCGCGTGGGGTCGTCATTGCAGGTCCTCCAGCGTGATTCCTGATTCTTCGAGGGCCTGGCGCAACTTGGCCATGGCCCGGTGGTGGCGGGCGAGCAGCGTGCCCACAGGCTCCCCATGCAGTTCGGCAATGGCTTGGTAGGACATGCCCCCCATGTGGCGCAGATGCACGAGCTGCCGCTCAGCTTCGTTCAGGGTGGCCAACGCCGCACCGAGCGCCCGCAGTGCTTCGGGCGAAGCGTCCTGATAACCGAGGGGTGCCGTACCACCCAGCAGTTCCAGATCCTGGGTCCCCCCGGCGGCCTTGGCGTGCCGACCCCGTCGGCGAACCTCGTCGCGAAGACGATTCATGGCGATCTGGAAAACCCACGACCGCAAGCGCCCGAGATCGCGATATCCGGCAAGCTTCTCGGCAACGGTGACGAACACAGCCTGCGTGATCTCTTCGGCAAGCTCGGGGTCGCGGCAGCGCGCCAGCAGCAGCGCATAGACGCGGGGGGCGAAGGCCGCCACCAGCTCGCGCCAGGCAGCGGCATCCCCTGCCACGGCACGGCGGACCAAGCGCTCAAGGCGTTCGGCTGGAAGATCCTGCACTCGGCGGAGGATACGCCGCCGTCAGACCGGAAGATCGTCGATCGGCCGCGGTTCGAACACGCGCACCGGAACGCCGGGTGGGGCGGCCGGGCTCCACGGGCGGAATGCCGTGGACTTGCTGTCCCACACCAGGTTGACCGTGCCGGTCGGGCCGTTGCGCTGCTTGGCAATGATCAGTTCTGCGCTGCCGACTCGATCGGGATTGGAGGCCGCCCAGTCGGGATCCTGCAGGTGGTAGTACTCCTCGCGGTGGAGCATCATGATGACATCGGCGTCCTGCTCGATGCTGCCTGACTCGCGAAGGTCGCTCATGCGGGGGCGGTGGCCCTCGCGCTGTTCGGCCGCGCGGTTGAGCTGCGAGAGACAGAAGACCGGCACGTTGAGTTCGCGCGCGGTGGCCTTGAGCCCACGGCTGATCTCGCTCACTTCGGTCTGCCGGCTCTCCACGCGGGAACCCGAGGACATGAGCTGCAGGTAGTCGACGAAGATCGCCTGGATGCCGAAGCGCTCCGCCATGCGGCGAGCCTTGCTGCGCAGGGCCATGAGCGTCAAACCCGGCGAGTCATCGATGTAGACCTGCGCTCTGCGCAGCTCATCGCAGGCTGCGAGCACTCGGTCATAGTCCTCGGCCCGCAGCGTGCCGCGCCGCAAGCGCTGGCTGTCAATGCCGGCCTGCGCGCACAGCATGCGCTGCACGAGCTGCTGACGGCTCATTTCGAGGCTGAAGAACGCCACCGGTTGACCGGCAAGAGCCACGTTCTGCATCACATTGAGTGCGAAGGCCGTCTTGCCCATCGATGGACGCGCGGCCAGGATCACCATCTCGCCGCGCTGGAGCCCGCTGGTCATCTGGTCGAGATCGTCGTAACCGCTGGGTACACCCGTGGTCGCGCTGCCATCGTGCGACTGGATGCGCTCGATTGCCTCATTGAGCAGCGTGGCCAGATCGCTCGCGTGCGTCGATTCACGGCGCTGGCTGATTGCGAAGATGCGAGCCTCGGCCTGCTCAAGCACACCCTGCGCATCCTCCGCGTTCGTGTGAGCCTCATGCAGCGTGATGCCGGATGCATCGATGAGCTCTCGCAGCGTGGCCTTGTCGCGGATCTCGCGGGCGAACTCCATCGCGTTGGTCGCACTCGGCACGCTCTCGGCGAGCGACACCAGATAGTCGAGCCCGCCGACCTCATCGAACACGCCGCGGTCACGCAGCAGCTGCTGGAGCTGCACGATGTCGAAGGCAGCCGAGCGCTCGTACAGCTCGCACATGTGCGAGTAGATCGTGCGGTGTGACGGACGGACGAACTCCTCGGCGCTTCGAACGACCTGCAGCACATCGCCGGTCAGGCGCGGATCGTGGAGGAGTGCGCCCAGCAGGGCCGCCTCGACCTCGAGGGCTTGCGGCGGCAGCGCATCGGCGAGCCGTGCGAGCGCACCACGATCAAGCTCGACCCGTTCGCGCGGGGCGCGTGAACGCCGTTCCTTGGCTCCTTGGGGCATCACGATCAGCCGATCAGGCGTTGGTGACGAGGGTCGCAGGGGCTTCCGCATCGACTCGGTCGCGCATCACGCGGCCGACCTTGAAGCGGACGGATCTCTTGGCCGGAACCTGGACCTGCTCGAGCGTCTTGGGGTTCTGCGCCATGCGAGCTGCGCGCCCCTTCACCTCAAAGACCCCGAAGTCACGGAATTCAAGTCGATTGCCCTGACCGAGCTCGTCGATCACGGAGTCGAGGAAGAGTTGCACCACATCACGCACATCGTTCCGCTTCAGGCCAGTTTGCTCGGCGATGCGGTCTACGATCTCCTTCTTCGTCGTCGTTGCCATGGAGGTGCCTCGTTCAGTCTCAGGATCTCATTCGGCCCCGCTCCACGGCGGGACTCCCCACCGCACGAGTATGGCGGCACCGAGCGCCCCGAGTCAAGGCTCGAAAGCTTGTCCACGGACACTCAACTTCCTGAGAGATTTGGCTTTACAACGCCCAGAATCGTGCTACGCAGGGCTCGTTCCCCTGCAGCAAACCGCCATCCCGCGCGCAAGACCGCGATCGGTGGCGCGAACGGCGGGATGCGACCGGCAAGCTTGGGCCAGTCCTTGCCGGTGACGACGATGGCGTCCACGCCCTTCGCCCGGTCGAGGAGTTGCCTGAGCAAGCCCTGGTCGTAGGGCTGGTGATCGCGCAACCTCGGCGCCGATCGGATGCTCGCCCCCTGCGCCCGAACCGCGCTCACCACGCGCTCCGGGTTGGCCAGCCCGGCCCAGACGACGACGCTGCGTCCCTCGAGCCAGTCAAACGGGTGCTCGGTGACCGAGGTCCCACGATGCATCTCCAAGGTGCGCGGTTCGAGGCGGCACCACGCGATCGGCGCACGCCCAGCGATCGACTCGATCCTGGCTGACAACGCATGGTCCACATCATCGGCCTGCGTCACGACGATGGCCCCGGCGCGGCGCAGCCCCGACACCGGCTCGCGCAGCCAGCCTGCAGGAAGCAGCCAGTCATCGAGGCACGGCCGCTGGGCATCGATCAAGACGACATCGAGGTCACGCGCCAGCGCGCGATGCTGGAAGCCATCATCAAGGAGCACGGCATCGAATCGCTCGCCACCCGCCGCGGCCGCTGCAACACCGCGACGGCGCGATGGATCGACGACCACTGACGCACCGGGTACCAGTGCCTTGAACTCCTCGACCTCGTCGGCGATCCCCTGCACTGCGCCGTACCCACGAGTGGCCAAGAGAGGCCGCACGCCCGCGTCGAGCATCCACTGTGCGACAAGTCGTGACATTGGGCTCTTGCCCGTGCCGCCTGCAACGATGTTCCCGATGCTGACCACGGGC
>SYIB01000169.1 GCA_005798965.1 Planctomycetia bacterium | reverse complement strand
GGTGGCTGATGCGCCAGCCCGCATTCCAGCCACGGGGCCCCCAAAAGCACGCTCGATGCCTCGGCGTGCACGAAGGTGGGCAGCGCCGGTCCATGCGGGAGGGTCTGTGCAAGCCGCGCCGCACGATCCGCCACGATGCGACGCGACGTGTGTGCAGTGCTCAATCCGGCGGCCTGGGCGATCCTGACCAACGGGATGCCTCGCCCGGTGCATCGGGCAAACCAACCATCCGGCCGTGTGACGCGCCCCGTCGAGGCACCACAGGCCTGCCAGATCAACCGGACAGCCTCAGGCGTGATCCCATGCGCCGCGGCGACCGTGCGCTGCGCCTGCGCGAGCGACGGTGCACGCGCGGCTTCGCGAGCGACGGCATCGATCACCTTGCGCCGCTCGGACGATGGGAGGCGGCGAAACCTTCCCGCGCGGGCCACGATGCGCGCATGGTGGACCTGAATGCCGCTGGCGATCGACTCGCGCACGCCAAGGACCGGCTCAGCTCCGTCGCGTTCGAACCACTCGAGTGCAAGGCCGAACCGGCGCCATCGGCGCAGCGTGCGTTCGCTGACCGACCAACGTTCAGCAAGCTCGACAATCGTCACGACCGCACCGGTCGACTGGTCAGGCAGGGTCGGCGCTCGGCGGCTCACCTCGAGCACGAATGTGCACAGGTCCGTGCGGATCGCCGCACCCGCAATCAGGTCATCCAAACCACGATCGACTCGGAACCCCGTGATCCGGAAGGTCACGAATCCCATCGGATACGACTGGTCAGGATCGAGCTCGCTGATCAGGGTCAAGGTGTTGGTCACGTGCTTGCGTACCGCCGGAGCGGGCGCGAACACCAGTTGACGGGCCAGGTCGGCCATGGCTTGCGTGAGATAGGCCACCGCCGCAGCCATCGCGGTTCACTCCCCTGCGTTCGGTGATGCCGCCGCGGATCGCGGAAGCGAGGCCGACCGCATGGAACGATCGATCACGAGGGCACGCTCGTGCACACGCGGCAACCGGGCACTCAATCCGCACAGGATTTCATATGGTTTCCTTCCAGCCACCCGCGCGAGCTCCAGCGGATGCGTGGCCTGGTGCCGGTCGGTGCCGAGCAATTCGACTGGAGCGCCATAGAGCTCCTGCGGCGCGCCCCAGCTGCCCACGATGGAACCTGCATCGACGGTCAGTTGATCCATGTTCACGGCTCCCACCACCGGCACGGTGTGCCACGCGCCCCGGGCATGGATGCGAACAGCCTGCTGCAGTCCGGGCTGAGGGGAGGGATAGCCATCGGCGTAGCCCACTGGAAGCAGCGCGATCACCGTGTCACGCGCCGAGCACCATGTGCTGCCGTAACCCACAGGCGTTCCTGCCGGAACACGCTTGGCCTGCACCACGCTGGTCGTCCAGCGGACGACCGACTCCAGGCCGTCATCGCTTGCGAACGCACCCCACTCGTCATCGACGAGGCCGGTCCATGCGAGGCCCACACGAATCATCCCGCGGTGCGACGCAGGGTCGCGCACGGTGGCATGGCTGCTGGCCAAGTGCACCAAGAGCCCTCGCGGCAACCAGGCCGAGCACCGCGTCATCCACTCATCGAGGCATCGCATCTGCGCGTCGGTGGCACCGGCGGCTCCGCTGGAGACGAGGTGCGTGAACACGCCAGCGAGCTCGAGTTCACGGCTGGTGTGCACCAGCCGTACCAGCTCCTGCGCCTCGACAGGGCGAGCGCCACCACGGGTCATGCCCGTATCGAGCTCGAGGTGGACCGGCACGCGCATGCGCAAGCCGGACTCGCGGATGGAAGCGATCAGCGCCCGGGCCTGTTCCGCATCGTGGATCGTGAGGTGCACCTGGCCGGCGATGAACTGTGGGCGGGCGGCATCATCGGCATCGAGCCGGTGCACGGGCATGAGCACCAGGACCGGTGCCGTGCAGCCCGCGTCGGCAAGGGCATTGGCCTGGGGAAGGCTGTAGACCGCGAGCATGTCGACATCGTGCTCGACCATGGCAGGCCAGATTCGGTTGGCGCCAAGCCCGTAGGCGTCGGCCTTGAGCACGGTGCACATGGCCCGGTCAGGGCCGATCAGGGCGCGCAGGCGCCGCACATTGCGCCCGATGGCCCGAAGATCGATGGTGATCGTGCTGGTGGAATCCATGATGCGCGTCCCTGCGCCGTCCGTGCATTAGTATCACGGGGCTGCGCCCACGCGCACCGAAAGAAGGCACTTTGGATAAGAGCGAGATCTTCGACACGCAGACCACCTTTGCCGGCCTGGGGCTCAACGAGAGCATCCTGGCCGACCTCGAGCGGCTTGGCTTCAAACACCCGACCTTCATCCAGTCGAACCTGATCCCGATCGCGCTCTCCGGCAAGGATTGCCTTGGCCAGGCGAAGACCGGCACCGGCAAGACGGCTGCGTTCGCACTGCCTGCGCTGCAGATGCTCAAGCCCGGCGATGCGTTCGCGGCGCTCATCCTCGTGCCCACGCGTGAACTGGCCATCCAGGTCGCCAAGGAGTTCCACGAACTCGGCGGCCGGACGGGCCTCAGGGCGGTCCCGATCTACGGTGGCCAGCCGGTCCGTCAGCAGATTCCGCTGCTCGAAGGCAACCCCGAGATCATCGTCGGCACGCCCGGCCGCATCATGGACATGCGGGAACGTCGGCTGATCACCTACGACCACGTTCGCTACGCCGTGCTCGACGAAGTCGATCGCATGCTGGACATCGGCTTCCGCGAGGACATCCGAAAGATCCTCGGTGGCATGCGGAACCACCCGCAGACCGTCTTCGTCTCGGCCACGATCAGTGACGAGATCGAAAAGCTCGCGCGCAGCTACATGCGCAACCCTGAGAAGATCGTGACCGTGGCCAAGAGCCTCACGGTGCAGCAGGTCGCGCAGAGCTACCTCAGCGTCGAGCCCTGGGACAAGCGCCGACTGCTCCTTCATCTCCTGCGCCGCGAGGAACCGGGACTGACCGTCGTGTTCTGCCGCACGAAGAAGTCCGTGGACGATGTCACGCTCTACCTGAACGACAAGGGCATCGATGCCCACGCGATGCACGGCGACATGTACCAGCGCAAGCGCGACAAGGTCATGGATCGGCTGCGCGACGGCAAGCTCAGCGTGCTCGTCGCCAGCGACCTTGCGGCACGCGGTCTTGACGTCGATGACATCACGCATGTGGTGAACTACGACGTCCCCGAGGACCCCGAGGTCTACATCCACCGCATCGGCCGCACCGCCCGCGCCGGCCGCAATGGTGTGGCCTGGATGTTCGTGTGCCCCGACCAGGGCGACCTGCTGACAGGCGTCGAGCGGCTGGCGAACATCGAGATCCCGCGCCTGGAGTACAGCGATTTCACGCCGGGCCCGATCCCGCAGGCCGTGGTGGCACGGCGTGCCGAGGAAGTCCAGCGCAAGGCGGCCTCGGCCGAATCGAAGTCACGCGACATCCTGGCCACGACCAAGGTCGATCCTGCCGACGAGGCGAAGTTCCCCGGCGGCGCCGTACCGATGCTCCCGCCGCCCAAGCGACTCGGCGGCCGTCTCGCCACGCGCCGACGCTGAACGATGGGAGAGCGGCCACTCTTGATCAGCGATGAGGTGCGTGACGCGCTGGCGCACGGGCGCCCGGTCGTCGCGCTCGAGACTGCCGTACTCACCCATGGCCTGCCACGAGAGCCGGCCGCGGTGCTCCCACCGGTGGTTGCCGATCACCCCGACTTTGCCGTTGGCGTTCCATTGAACCTGGGGCTGAGCCTCGCGATGGAGCGGGCTGTCCGGACCCATGGCGGCGTACCTGCGACGGTTGCCGTCATCGACGGTGCACTCAACGTCGGCTGCACGCGCGGCGATCTTGAGCGATTGGCCACCGACCGTGAAGCACGCAAGGCGAGCATGCGCGATCTGGGGCCACTGTGCGCGGCACGCTCATGCGCGGGCACCACCGTGAGCGCCACGCTGGTGGCCTGCGGCCTCGCCGGGATCCGGCACTTCGCCACTGGCGGGCTCGGTGGCGTGCATCGTGGCTTCGCCCAGACGCTCGACATCAGCGCCGACCTTGGTGCACTTGCGCGAACTCCCACCTGCGTGGTCTCGAGCGGTGCGAAGAGCATCCTCGACCTCAAGGCCACACTCGAAGCACTGGAGACCCTTGGCGTACCCGTCATCGGCCTCGCGACGGCGAACTTCCCTGAGTTCACGGACGGTGCTGGCACGCTGCCGCTGCACGCCACCGTGTCCACGCCGCGCGACGCCGCTGCGGCGTGCCGGGCACACTGGTCGCTGCTGCCGACGGTGGGTGTGGTGCTCGCGAATCCCTGCCCCCCTGCGCATGTGCTCGATCATGGTGGCTCATCCGCCATGGCGGACGAACTCGCGGCGCAAGCCATCGCCTCGGGCATCGATGGGAACCTCGTCACGCCGTGGCTCCTCGCCCAGGTCGCAGCGCGCACCAACGGGCAATCCCTCGATGCCAACATCGCCTTGCTTCTTGACAATGCACGATGTGCCGCGCTCGTCGCCCGGGAAGCTGCAGCAGCCAACTGAGTCGATTCAACCTGCGGGAGCGCACCAGAGCGCCTCCACTCGCTCGCGACCAAGTTGGTGCAAACGACCCAAAGTCCCCGGTTTCAGCCAAGGTGGCTTGACGCAGCACCGGTCGTGTGCTCTACTTTCAGACGAAGGCGCTGTGGTTCCCGCGGCGCGCACCCTGAACGAATTCGGGTTCGTGGGCCTCGCCTCTGTGGCGGGTCCGGCCGTTTGTGCGGCGCCTTTCACTGCATGGCTACCAAGAAGACGACGGGCTCGAAAGAGCCCAAGCCCAAGGCCCACAAGGCCGCCCCAGCCAAATCATCCACTGCGTCGCGCAAGGCGACCAGGGATGCCGTCGCGCCCGTGAAGACCCAGGCACGGGTTGGCAACGCTGCCACCAAGGCTTCTGCAGCGGGCAAGGCAGCGAAGGCAGCCACGACGAAGGCCACGACGAAGGCGAGAAGCAAGGCGACGACCAAGTCAGCCAGCACGCCTGCATCCGCCAGGTCAAAGACGAAGGCAAACACGAAGGCAAACCGCACGCCTGCCTCCGTCAAGACAAACACCAAGGCCAACCGCACGCCCAACGTCGCAGCGAAGGCCACGGCACCAACCAAGGCAATCAAGTCGCGCAGAGCCGGGGCTGAGCTGGACGGCGCCCAGGCCCTCGGCGCCGTCATCGTGCAGCCCATCAGCTCGACGAGCGCGGGCGCCGAGTCCACCACCGCCGAAGGATCAGCGCAGCCCATCCTTCATCTTGGCGGCGAAGCCAGTGTGCCGAATGCCGCGACCGATCCCCTGCCTTCCAATGAACCGGCAGCTCCCGCGGTCAAGCCCATCTTCCGCCGCGTCGGCAACGCATGGGTGAAGTTCGACCCATCTGACCTCGACGGCATCGCCAAAGCGGAAGCCGAGGCCGCCGCGATCGCCGCACATCCAGAGCTGGCCCCGCCACCGCCGCCCGCACCCAAGCGCCAGGAACCACGGCACCAGCAGCAGCCACGGCCCCAGCACCAGCAGCGCTCGGCAGCCGCCGTGCTCGATGGCAGCCCAGGCCAGCCTGGCGATGATGCCGACGGTGATGACGATGGCGGCGACGACGGCCAAGCCTGGGAGAGCTCGCGCGATGTCCATCAAGCCCCTGAACCTCCCGCTCCGATCGAGCAAGTCTCGGGCGTGCTTGACCTCTCTGGCAACGAAGCCCGGCTGCGTCAGTTCGGCGGCAACGGCTGGATGCCCTCGCACGACGAGCCCCAGGTGCCCATGGAGTTCGTGCAGCGCTTCAACCTTCGCAACGGCAATCAAGTCACCGTCAACGTGCAGATGGTGCGCGCGCGCAAGCGTCGAGGGCCGAAGAAGCTTCGTCGCACGGTCGTGGGCATCGAGTCGGTCGAGGGCCTCGATCCATCCGCGTGGTCTGCCCGCCTGCCCTACGGCGAACTCACCAGCATCGATCCGCAGCCGCGCATGCACCTCGAGTACCGGGGCTGCCCGCCTGCGTGCCGCCTGATCGATCTCTTCTGCCCACTCGGGTTCGGCACGCGCGGCCTGATCGTGGCGCCGCCCAAGGTGGGCAAGACCATCCTGCTGCAGAACCTCGCCTTCGGCATCAAGCACAACCACCCGCAGGTGGAGCTGATCGCGCTGCTCATCGACGAACGCCCGGAGGAAGTCACCGATTTCCGGCGCAACGTACCCGCGCTCGTGCTCGCCTCGAGCAACGACCAGGACCTGGAGCGGCACACGCAAATGGGCATCATGGCGATCGAGCGGGCCCGGCGCCTCTTCGAGGCCGGCAAGGATGTCGTGGTGCTGCTGGACAGCCTCACACGGCTCGGCCGGGCCTTCAACAACAACCGCCGCTACTCCACCGGCGGCCGAACGATGTCAGGCGGCCTCGACTCGCGTGCACTCGAAGTGCCCAAGCAGCTCTTCGGTGCGGCACGCAAGGCC
>SYIB01000168.1 GCA_005798965.1 Planctomycetia bacterium | reverse complement strand
TCGGCGCCGAACTCGGCCCACTGCTGGCAGGTGCGGGCGATCAGCGGCTTGCCTGCGGCATCCACGGCGGCCATGCTGATGCCCTCGAAGCCGGGCCCGCCGACGGGTTCCATGGTCTGCCACGCTTGCATGACGGACTCCGGCGTGAAGAGGCGTTGGTACGGATCGCCAACCACCCGAACCACGATTGGCCCCTCGGGATCCCAGATCCGCGGCATGCCGGTGGGCAGCACCTTCACGCCAGCTGACTCGAAGGAGCCATGATCTGCCACACCTTGCGGTCCGTTGATCGCCGCCCGGAGTGCGGCGGTGTCGGCGACGGCGGTGACGGCGGAGTCGGCGTGTTCGAGATCGTCCACGTCGGCGTCCGGTGACTCGCCTCGCCACCCGAGCTGGTTGGTGGCAGTTGCACCTGCACGATTTGGTTCGATGTCCTCGGCACGAGCCTCGTCGATGCCCGCTTCCTTGCCGGCTGCATCGCCACCCGCTGCATCGGGGCCTCCATGGTCAGCATCGTCGGCATCACCCGCAAAGTTCGTATCGATCCACATGCCGATCTGCTCCCTCTCATGCTGGATGAGCCAATCGCAGGAGCCCTCGAATTCAACGAGCCAGTCGTAGAGGAAGGCATCGCTCAGGTGATCCTGGAACGACAGGTGGCGGCCGATCGCCAGAATGAGTTCGCCTTGATCGAGTGCGAAGATGCGCACCTGACCGACCTTGTAGGAGTTGTTGAGCCGGTAGACGATCTCAACCAGCCGCGGATCGTCGGCGTGAGCAGTTGGGACCAGCGGGATCAGCGATGAGACGAAGAGTGCATCCACCTTCAGGTTGTCGGCGTCTCGCGACATGACCCTGATCTCAAGGTACGAATCGTCAAAGTGCATCAGTGAATCGCCCTCCTCGGCATCCGTCACGCCACGCGCCCCAATGCGCGTGCAGGCCTGGCGCACCAGCGCCCCCATCGTCGCGTCGTCGTCGCCGTCATAGAACAACCCATCCTCGGGCTGGTCCGGCAGCTGATGCAGCGCTGCGGCTGGAGCCACCGGCGCACTCGGCGGCGCGCCGAAAGTGAGGAACCCGGAGTAGAAGGCGGTCGAGAGAAGGAAGAGCGTGGGCATGGTGGTGGTCAGGTAGGTCATGATGGGTTTCGGGGCGCTGGCCATGGGAAGGGTCGATGGTTGAGTGAGAGAGTGCTGGTTGGAGGTCCTCAGTCGGGCTGTTCGTCGTACCGCACGACCACGCCAAACGGCACCGCTGCCGAGAATGCCTCCGGCACGAGCCAGCATGTTCGGTCGTGCGGCATCGTGGGGAACGTGCCCATGCAGTCGGTGATGATGACCGCCACGGTCTGCGCTTGGCTGGCGCGGATCTCCTCGAGCTCGTCGAAGAAGCAGCAGAAGTCGGTGCCCCCGCCGCCACGAAGAACCTCAGTCGCGACAAGGCTCTCGCCGGGTTCGAGCTGCCGTCGAGCGGTGACCTTCGTATCGAACGAGATGATCCAGCATGGGCAGCCCATGACATCGCGCAACTGCTCGATCTGACCGAGCACGCAGGCCAGGACGCGGCGATCCCAGCGGCTGCCGCTGGTATCGAGTCCCACCACGATGCCCTGCGCGGTACGGCCGCTGTGGCCCGGCAGCACGAAGCCATGGCCAAGCATCCGGCGATTGGGACGGGTGAAGGAGCTCTCGTCACGGCTTGGCTGCTGGCACCAGTCCGACAGTGCCTGGCGCCAACGCGGTGGCGGCCGATTGATGGCATCGAGCGCTCCCAGCTCGGCGTTGGGGGAACCGTGGCCCTGCTTGCGCAGGATCACCTCGAGTGCGGTGCGACCGCGCCGCGCAATCTCCAGCACGGCCGTGCGGGTGAGCGGTTGGAGCCCCGCGACTGCAGTCAGGGCATTGCCTTCCTCAGGGGTGAGCATGGTGTCGGCGAGTCCGTAGCAGCTGCGCTGCTCGGCGACGGCGTCGCGGATCGCCGGATCAGCCATGAGCAGGCGGTAGATCTGCTCGCCGCTCCTGCCCGAAAGGCTTCGATCGATCAGCGCGCCCGTGGGGAGGTTCGCCCCAAGATCGATCGCCATGTTGTTGACCACGTAGTCGACGGCACAGTTCCACACCAGCGCATCGCGATCCTCGCGGCGCTCGGCATGACGGCAGATGATGTGCAGCAGTTCATGCAGCAGAACTGCCTTGAGCGTGCCCCCGTGGCTGCTCGCCGCGGCATCGTCGGCCGCCAAGCGAACCGTGAACGCCGCATCGAAGGCGATCATGCGGCCATCGGTCGCCGCCGTATCGATGCCCCAGACCTGCGTCACGACGAGCGGTACCCGCAGGAGCTCGCTGGCCAGCTCGGGCAGTTCACGCACGAGCTTGGTCTTGGCGCGCGAGAGCGCCTCGCGTGCCTGGGCGTGCTGCTCCGCTGCATGATCGGCTCCGCACACGGTCACGCCGCACGCCCCTTGCGCCCTGCACCACCGGCTTCGGATGCTGGCGCGCCCTGCTTCAGTTCGTCGACCGCCAGCATCGGGTCGGCCATCATCATGGGGCAGCGCATGAAGACCTCGCGGCGCAGCTTCTCGCGCCACTCCATGTCGGGCAGGCGCTGCATGAGCACGCGCGCCGCATGGCGTGCATCGTCGAGGTTGTCCTTCACGCGCTCGGCAATCGCCATCACCAGCACGAACAGGCACCCGCCATGCGTGGGCAGTTCCGCGCCTGCCGGATTGGTCAGGAAGCGAGTGACGAAGGTTCGGTCTCCGATGGAATCGAGGAACGCCATGAACTCGGTGGCGACATGGCCGACGGTTCCTTCGAGCATCGCTTGCGTGAGTTCGCGCTCGACCAGCAGGTGCTCGGACGGTGGGAAGACCCCCCACTCGCGCTCACCCTGCTCGATGAGCCGGCTCGCGAACTCCCACGAACGCGGCGTGGGAAACGGCTGGTCGCGCAGCTGCTCGGGCATGTCCAGCAGCATGCCGGGGCGATACGACACGAAGTCGGTGATCGACGGATGCACACGCGGGCGTCCATCGACGCGCTCAGTGGCCCATGCCAGCCAGCCCGCCAGGTCATGGCGCAGCTCGATGGTGAGGAATCGGTTGCGCAGTGCACTTGGCAGCGAGTACGCAACCGAGCGATCCGTGGTGCGGTTGCCGGCAGCGCAGACAACCCAGCCCTCGGGCAGCTCGTACTCGCCGATACGGCGATCGAGCACGAGCTGGTAGCACGCGGCTTGCACGTTGGGCGTGGCGGCGTTGATCTCGTCAAGGAAAAGGATTCCGCGCGTGGTCGAATCCATGGGCGGCAGGAACTGCGGTGGAAGCCAGAGCGTGATCCCACGCTCACGGTCAGGAAACGGAAGTCCGCGCAGATCGACGGCATCGAGCAGCGACACGCGCACGTCACGAAGTTCCATGCCGAGGGAACTGGCCACATCGCGGACCATGGTGGACTTTCCGATCCCGGGTGGACCGCTGATGAAGGTGGCCAGGCGCGCGGCGATCGCGTTCGCAAGGAGGCGGCCGGCGTGATCGAAGGTGAGTGCGTTGGGCATGGTCGGTGCGATGAGATGAAAAGATGCAGTGAGATGAAGTCGGATGACGTGGATGAGCCGAGGGTGGTCCTGGTGGAGGTCGCTTGCCTGATCCTTTGGTTCAGGCAACGACCTGCCGGGGCGTGATGAAGTACTCGTTGAGTTCGGCGGGATCGCGCGTTCCCATGCATTGCGAGATCAACTGCGGCCGAGCGAAGCTGCTCTGGTCGGCCCAAATGCCGCTCCACTGCACGAGGTTTCGCCGCAGGGACGAAGGGATCGAGCGCACCTGATCCACAACCGAACAGACCATGAGCGGCGAACGCACCATGACGTACCAGCTGGAGGCCAGTTCGACCGGCCCATGCTGCAGTCGGCCGAGCACATCACGGATCCAGAACGCGCGCAGCATGATGTACGGTCGCTCGCGTCGCTCAAGGACCCACGGCCGGCCGCCGGTCGATTGCACGAGCAGGCAAGCGCCCTGATCGAAGATCGTGGCGGTACTCCAGGTCTCGGACGGATCCACTCGTACGTGGAGGTCGTTCGGCGCAGACTGCACCACGTGATCCGCTGGATCGAGGATGGGAAGCAGTTCGCCGATGTGTGCATGTGGAGCCCAGCCATCAAAGGTCGACCTGGGATCGATCGGCCCCTTGATACGGATCACGAGACCGTGGTGCTCATCGAGCAGCAGGTTGGCGCGTGGGCGATGCGTGCGGACGATCGACTTGGCCAGCAGCCTGATCGACGCAAGATCCAGGACTCGGTGTCCATGGGAAGCACCGACCTGCTGCACGCTTCCAGGCGTGAGGCGCTCGCCGCCATCAATCGCGCGATACGCGTCGGATGGATGGCTGCGCTCCCCAACCATGATCCACCGGATCGAGGTTTGAATCGGCTGGCCACCCTCGATGGACATTCGTGACTGATGGCGCTCGACGATCGTGGCCACGAGAGCCGCCACCTCGCGCTCGCGGTCGTTGGGCTGGTAGCTCTCCGGAGCCAGCAGCACTGGTGGCTGCAGTGGGAGCAGTGCCCCCTGATGGAGCATCTCGCGAAGAGCATGCATGGGTGACGTGTCGTTCGAGGGATTCAGCGCCGGGGGCGGCAGCTTCGGCGCCGCAGCCACCGCGCGGAGGTAGGTCATGCACTCTTCGGCCAGGTCATCGGGCCCATCGAGGGCGGCAGCGATCATTTGCGACAGCATGGCGGTCATGGCGTGTCCCTCTGCCGGCGCACGGCGATTGATGCGAGGTAGGCCGACCACCCCTGCACTTGAGCCGGCGTCATGGGCGAACCGTTCTGGTGCGGGGTCTTGCCCAGCGACATCGCATGGCGCACCGCGCGCAGCCAGCGGCGAAGGCGCTTGGGCACGCTGACGTGGTCATTGGTGACCAGACCGGTGACGAGCTGCTGTGAGCCCGACCCGTACACGCAGGTCTTGTGCTCGGCCAGGCTGAAGCCGTCGGCCGCCAGCAGCGCGCGGATTGCAGGAATGGCGCGCACGGGATCGATCGTCGACCGGCTTGGTGCGCTGATCGTGAGGTCGTCGGCGTAGCGCGAGTAGCGCAGGCCGAGCTCGGCACAGATCGCGGCGATCTTGGCATCGACCTCCCGCAGCACATGGTTGGCGATGGCTGGGCTCGTGGGTGCACCAGCGGGCAGGCGGTTGCGGGCGCTGCATGCCTGTGCCACGAGCATGACCGTGTCGAGCCCCCACCCCTGCTCCAGCAGCGGCTCGAGGGCCCGCTTGACGTGGTGCAGCCGCACCGAGCCGAAGAAGTCGGCGATGTCGACATTCACCACGCGGCTGCTGGCCACATGCACCTCGGCGTTGGTGGCGGTGCCGCGCCCCGGGCGGAACCCGTGCGCGGCGTCGTGCAGCAGGCCATCCATCGGATCGAGGATCTCGTGCAGGATGGCAGCCTGCAGCGAATTGAGCCAGGGCTCCGGGACGAGGAGTTCGCGCATGGATCCATCGCGCTTGGGGATCGACTCGGTGCGATACGCCTGATCCAGCGGCCGGCCATCGGTCGCGGGGCGAGCTTGGAGGCGCAGGCGTGCAATCGCCCACGTGAGCTCCAGGCGCTTCATGCGCACCGCGAGTTCGGCAATGCACGGCGGCAGCGAATGCACTGCGCCGGGGGCGAGCTCGTGGAGCCTGGCAAGCGTGCGCTTGAGCAGACATGGATCATTCGCCACAGCACGGCGAAAGCGCTCACCGACTGCCTTGGCGGTGCTCGCGCGAAGGCCAAGAGGAATGACCTGCAGCCACAGCTGCCGCGCGATGGCTTCTTCGTACGCGAGCATGATGCTCTCGGCGCAGAGCTGTTCAATCTCCGTCTTCTTGGCACTCGCGAGTACAGCCTTGACGACCACGTCATCCTTCGCAGCGCGCAGCCGGGCGGCGGCCGAGCTGCCGCGAGCGCGGATGTTGCCGACCAGGCCCTCGAGCAGGCGTTCATCGAGCGGCAAGGAGCCCGGTGTGCCAAGCGCGCCGAGCGTGCAGGCCAACTCGATGGTGCGGCGCACATCGGTATTCGTGTGGTGCGCAGCGGGACCCGTATGGACTGGATGCACGAACGGCCCCACGCCGTGTTGGTTGATGGCTTGGGTGAGCCAGCCATCGCGGTGACGATCGAGCATGGCGCCGCGCATGATGCCCCAAGCGTTGACCCACCACGGCAGCGCGAAGGCATCGCGGATGATCAAGTCGAGCAGCGCGGGCGTGATGTTGGCCGCTGCCCAATCGGCTAGCGCTTCGGGCGAGTCGTGCGTGGCGAGCGCGCGGATGACCGGCCGGCACGACATGCCGCTGAGTGCATGCTCGTAGTCACGGTTGACGGCGGCGGCGCGCTCGATGACTGCCGGGGGCAGGAACCACGGCGCAGGGTTGACTTGGCAACCGAGGAGTTCGGCGGCCACATCGGCCGGGTTGGCGAACTGCAGGGCTGCTGCGCAGTGGCTGTTGATGTGTTCGGGACCGAAGTGATTGCGCTTCAGGGTGCGGCACTCGCGCAGCAGCGCGCACACACACTCGCGCGAGAGCAGGATGAGGTGCGAGGGATCGGCGATCGGCATGGGCGCGGCCGAGCCGGCCCCCTTGCGAAGCGTGTCGATGGCATCGATGGCGGCCGGGTAGTTGCCCTGCACGACATGGCCCACGACGGTCGCGATCCCGAGCTGGGCATCGAGTTCGGACGTGTTGGGTTCCCGGCGGTCGTTGGGTTCATTCGAGGTCATGACGTGGTCTCACTGAAGGGGTCGTGCATGCCCAGCCCGGCCCCTGCGAGCTCCTGATCGCGGCGCGGAGCGCCGGGTTCACTGCGACCGACGGGTGACATCAAGTCACCCGTCGTGAGCCACGTGGCTCCATGGGATGCAGCGGGGCGAACCACCCCGCCTGTCCGACCTGTGAGGGGCGGAACGGCAACGAGCAAGCTGGGACCGGGCATGGACATGCAACAACCGCTTCCGGAATGACGACGATGCTGGTCGACCGAGTGGAACGCCCACTCAGCAAAGGTGTGACGGTCAGGGTGTTTGGCCGCGCGTGGTCCGCGTCAGCCGCCAAGCCACGGCGGGTGGCCAGAGTGGGTCGGGCCGAGGAGGCACTGGCGGGATTGGACGGGTCCACGCCGGCAGCAGCCTGATGGGGTGCACGGGGTTGGGCGGGGCGCCTGCCCGGCCGTGGGCTGGCTGCAGACGCGATTTCGCTGGGAATCCTTGATCATTCTCCGCGCCTCCTTGCGCGAGGGGTCAGGCTACGGATTCCGTTCGGGCAGTCAATGGGAATTCGACGATTTCCGTTGAAGGGTTCCACGGAGCCCCCTAGCCTGCCCTCCGCCATGGAAGGCAGCCCCACCACCGTCGATCGGCAGGATGCCGCGCGCTCTCTCGCCAGCCCCCCGCAGGGATCACCGCAACTCGCTCGGCACTATCGCCACGCCTGTGATGCGCGGCTGGTCGAACATGTGCAGAAGCATGTCGCGCTGCCAGGCATGCTGCAGGTGTTTCGGCAGGCGTTTCCCGACTGCCTGGTTGATCCCATCTGGTTCAGCGATCGTTCGCTCATCGCGGCACTGCGCAAGCGTGCCGGCGATCCGGTCTTTGAGGCCGTCCGCGATGGGTACAACGCGGTGGTGGACCTCGTCGTGGGTCACGGTCGCGCGCTTGGGTGGTGTGCTACGAGCCGGCGCAAGGCGGAACTCTTCATGAGTCCCTCTGGTCTTGTGGTCGTGGCACGTCAGGGCGTGCTGCGATCCATGTATATGCCGGGATTCGTGCACGCGGCGGGTGCGCCTCGACGACAGCATGGGCGCGAGCATCGTCGGCATGCGCGCCGTATCGATGTCGACGCCTTGCTCAATCACGCTCGGGATGCGGGAATCGGCAGCAGGGATGACTGCTACTTCGATGCGGTCTTCCGCCCTGCCTTGGCGGCCATTTGTCGCGCGCCGACCATCCCGACACCCGGCCGCGCCACCGAAACCGGCGAACTCGCCCGCGTCAGCGCGCTCAGCTCCTGCCGTACGCCCGAGGCCTGGCACATCGCCTGCGCGATCTGCGACTGGGGCGTGGCGTAGGCGTTGGCGCGGCCGCAGGCGGCGCCTCACGCGGCGCCTCACGCCGGCGGGTTCAGGGAGGCGATCCGGCCGCGGATGGCTTTGGCGCGGGAGCGGTCCTCGGCGGCAAGGCTGCTTTGGTTCAGGGCGTCGAGCACCTCGCCCCGGCGTTCCCAATACACGGCAATGGTGTCGAGGGCATTGGCATTGGTTGACTGCTGCAACTCTTCCGCGAGTGGCAGGACGGAATCCAGCCGAGCCAAGGCTGATGCAGCGTTGTCAGCAGCCAGGTTGCGCTCGGCGATCAACTGACTCGTCCAGACGACCGCATTCAGGCTC
>SYIB01000022.1 GCA_005798965.1 Planctomycetia bacterium | reverse complement strand
TGCATTCGCCGCTGCACTGCGCGCCGATGCGGCCGCCGCACTGGCCGGTCGGTCACTCAAGGCCGTGTTGCCGTGGGATGCGATCGCCAGCCTCGGCGACGTCGACTGCAACGCGATCGATGCGCTCCAGGCCTGCGGTCCGTTCGGCCAGGCCAATCCCATGCCGGTCTTCCTCTTCAAGGGGTGCCGCTTGGCCAGTGATGCTTCGCACATGAAGCCGGGCAGCCCGCATCTTCGCCTTGCCGTCGCGCAGGATGGCGCACAGATCGATGCCGTCTGGTTCGGTTCGGGTGATCTGGCCACACGGCTTCGCCGCGGCGTGCCGTGCGATGTGCTCGCCGAGGTCAGCGTCAATGCGTGGAATGGGCGGCGTACGCCCCAACTCTTGATCCGCGACGTCAGCTTGGCGTGACCGTCAGGCGGGCGCTGCGTTCAATCGCGCGGGCTTCAAGGTTTGCGCACGCGGCTTCGCACGATGCCGCCAAGGGCGAAAGCTCGATCGTGCAGTCCGGCGAGCCGTCGCTGCGGCGAGGAATGGCCCAGCCCGATGCCTCGAGCCACCGAGCAGCGCGTGCAGACTGCGCCGCGATGCTCGTGTCTGGGCTGTCGTCCCCGTCAGCGTTCTTGATCGGGGCGAACTCCTCGGCTCGATCGGTCTCGAGGACCAGGCTTGAGCGCGCCATGGGGATCGCATCGAAGACGAAGGTCTCCATCTTGATGGCGTTGGGCGCGGTTGGCTCCACGCGCGTGCCGTCCTCGCCGATGTGCGGCACCTTCTTGCGCGCCTTGTGCAGGGGCAGCGCCAGGCCGTGAGCGGTGAGCCGCTCCACGAATTCCCGCGAGAGCATGTGGATCGCGATGCTGCCGGCATCGAAGCGCAGCCGGCCGGATCCATCGCGCTCCGCAGCGAGCGTGGCCGGCAGGTCGCTGTACTCGACGACCATCGTTCGGCCACCGGAGACGCAGAACACGCCGACCTTCTCGGCAGCATCGCGCTTGGCGACCATCTTGCTCGTCATCTCGCCGCTCGAGTCCGGGTGCGCGGCGTGCACGCCGACGAAGCGCGGATCCACGGCGTGCACCAGCGGATTGTCGACCTGGAAGTAACTGATGTGCTCGATGCCGTGCGCACGCATGTCATCGAGCGCGCCAGAGTGGCGAAGCGCACGCAGCGAGCCGCCGTGGCCATCAGGATTCACGGCAATCTCGTCGGTCTCGGCGAGGAGCAGCTTCCCATCGAGGGCCAGCGAGGGCAGCGTGCCCTGCGGGAAGAACATGACCGTGTCGGCACCGAGGCCAAAGTGATCGTGGCGCACGAAGAACTCGCGCGTCGGCGCGTCGTTCATCGGGCTCGTCATGATGTACCACCGGATCATCGCGCCGAAGCGCTGCCGTGCGGCGAGGATCTGCTCCGCGAAGACCTGGAAGAGGGGGGCCTTCGTGATCGGCGTGGCGGGGAAGGTGCCCTTGGGTGCATCCCAGCCCAGGCGCGTGCCCTGGCCGCCGGCCACCATGAAGCACGCAACCTTGCCTGCGCGCACCAGTGCTTCGCCCTGCGCGGTCCACTTCGCCTCGAGCGGCGAGCGGCGCACGATCGTGGCCGGTGCGAGGTCGGCAGGCAGCACGAAGCCGCCGTCGTCGTCAAGTGCGGCCGCGAGGGCATCAACTTGCTCGAGCGAGAGCGCATCGATCTGGCCGAGCAGGCGATCGAGCTGCACCGGATCGAGGCTCGCCGCGTGGCGCAGCACATGCTCCTGGCCATGGCCGGCGAGCCGTTCGCGGGCCCGTTCCAGTCGCGAGGTGAGCGTAGTCATGACTGCGGGCGCTCGGGCTCCGACCAGCCTTCGGGTCGGTGGCGGACGATCTTGCCGGTCTCGACGTAGATCACCTGTTCGCAGATGTTCGTGCAGTGGTCGGCGATGCGCTCCACGCTGCGGGTCACGCTGGTCAGTTGGAAGGCGAAGCGCACGCTGAACTGCCCCAGCGCGACCTGCTCCTGCGCGTGGAGGAGGATCTCGTTCTTGAAGCGGTCGACGGTGTCGTCGAAGAGCAGCACCTGGCGCGCAAGGTCGGGATTGCCCGTGATGAGCGCGCGGTTGGCATCGCGCAGCATGCCGAGCACCGAGTTGGCCATGACGCGGAAGGTCGGAGGAATCCGCTCATCCATGCGTGCGTGCCCGGCGACCTGCTCGGCGATGTTCACGGCGCAATCGGCGATGCGTTCGAGCTCGTTGTTCACCTTCACGATCGTGAGCACGCTGCGCACCTGGTACTCGTCGGAGTTTCCCATCTGCAGGAGCGGGATGCTCGCACGCTCGATCTCGACGTCGGCTTTGTCGATCGCATCATCGGCGGCGATGACTGCGCGCGCCTTGGCCTCGTCATGCTCGAAGTAGCACTCGGTGGCGAGCGAGCAGCATCCGAGGACGCGTTCACCCTGCGCGGTGATGTCGGAACGGAGCTGCTCGAGTCGTGCGGCGAAGGCCATGGCTGAAGGATACCCGCGCGACTGTATCGGGCGGCTCACGCAGGATGGGCCAGACGCCGCGCGAGCGCAACGACCGAGTCCACGCACGACTCGATCGATGCAGCATCGGTGGCCAGGCGCAGGTCGGGCGATGCGGGCGCCTCGTACGGATCACTCACGCCGGTGAAGCGTTCGATCTCGCCTGCACGTGCTCGGCGGTAGAGCCCCTTGGGATCGCGTGCTTCGGCCACGGCCAATGGGGCATCAACATGCACCACGGCGAAGGCGAGCCCACTTGCGGCGTGTCGCGCACGCACCCGCTCCCGATCGGCCTCGTAGGGACTCACCAAGCTCACGATCGCCACGCCCCCAGAGGCCGCAACGAGCAGGGCAGCCTCGCCGGCGCGCCGGACGGCCTCGGCGCGACCTGCTTCATCGAAACCGATTCCGGCGCTGAGTCCATGCCGCAGGTTGTCGCCATCGAGGACGAGCGCTGGAAGGCCCGCAGCAAGCAGCCCACGCTCGGCAGCGAGCGCGATCGTGCTCTTCCCGGAGCCGCTCAGGCCCGTCATCCAGATCGTGCAGCCGGCGCGACCGAGCGCCGCGGCGCGCTCGGCGGGGGTCGCGGATCCATGCTGCCAGACGACGTTGGGCGAGGCACCGTCCATCGATGCGCAGACGCTAGCACATCGTCTAGGCTTCGGTTGCATGGCGCATAGCCTGACTCATCTTGAGGAACTGGAAGCAGAGGCGATCCACATCCTGCGCGAGACTGCGGCGAGCTACGAGCGGCCCGTCCTGATGTATTCGATCGGCAAGGATTCGACGGTGCTGCTGCACCTGGCGCTGAAGGCATTCGCACCTGGCAAGCTGCCGTTCCCGGTCCTGCACATCGACACGACC
>SYIB01000167.1 GCA_005798965.1 Planctomycetia bacterium | reverse complement strand
GTCATGGTCTCGGGCCCCGGCGACGAGCGATCGGCCACGGTGGTGATCCACCCGGGGCGCATCGATCCTTCGATCGGAGGTGTTGCGGCCATTCATCAGTCGGCGGCGCAACTGCATGGACTGGCATCCTTGCACGGGACGGCACCATGACGATGCCGCGCGCGCTGCAAGCCTTGATTCTCATCACGGCGATGCTCTCGCTCTCCGCATTTTGCCTGGCCCGGGATGCCTTCGTCTTCCTTGCCTTCGTCCTGGTCGTCGCTGCAGTGAGCGGCGTATTCGCGCAAGGTGCCCGGCCACGGAGGCTCCCGACCAAGATCGCCCATCTGCTCATCGGCGGACTGGTGCTCTCGTCGGCCACATCGGCCATCGTGGCAGGCGCCCCGCCGGGTGTCGGGCAGATCGGTGCGGTATGCGGCTTGGCCTTGTGCATCAAGCTCTTTGCCCGACACCGGGCCTCGGACGAGCGACACGTGCTGGCCCTGAGCGCCATCCTGCTGCTGGTTGCCGCGCTCGATGGCACGGATGTGCTCGCGGGCCTTCCATTGGTCGTGGGCTCGCTGCTCATGCCCGTCTGCGCAGCCGCAGCATGGGTGCAGTCGAGCACGGAGCGCGCCGCAGCCGCGCACGCAGCACGGATCCCGGCCGGGGCGGTGCCGGTCGCGTTCGAACCTACGGTCGGTGCCTCGCCCATGCGCAGCTGGACCGGCTTCGCGGTCGCCTCGGTGATCGTGACGGCCGTCTGCAGCGTGCTGGTCTTCCTGGGCTTTCCCCGCCAAGGGCTCGAAGGCGAGGCGTGGAGCCGCACGCGCGCCGGCGGGTTCTCGCTGCGCGTGAGCCTTGCATCGGATGAGCGCATCGAGGACTCGCGGACCGAGGTCATGACCGTGCGGTGGATCGGCCCCGATGGCGAGGCGATCGAGCACAACGAGCCGCTGCACCTGCGCGGCGCCGTCTTCGATCGCTACGACCCGATCTCGCAATCATGGCAGGTCCCACAGCAGCCACGTCGCGAGTACGTCGAGGGTGCCGGGGATGCCTTCGTGCCGTTCGTTGACGAAGGGATCGATGCACGGTTTCAGGTCTACCGGCAGGTCGTGCAGATGCGCGGGCTCGCCACCAACCAGGTGTTCAGCGTGCTGGCGCCGATTTCGATCCAGGCCGCCGACGGCATGTCCGTCGCGCTCGATCAATCCACGATGCTGCTGTCGAGCGCATCGAGCCGCATCGGCGAGTTCGATCGCTACGCCGTGGCCGTCAAGCCGTACGCCAGCGATCGCGACATGACGGTGCTTTCGGGAGGCTTCATCGAGCCTGGACCGATGCCCACCTTCCCGGTTGCGGGCGTCCGGCCGCTCGCCACCGAGCTGTGGGAACGATGGAAGCCGCGAGGCCGCTCCGTGCCTGACCTCGACGAAGCCGAGCGCCGTCCTGCGGCGCGCTGGGAGCGCAACCGCGCGGTCGCCGCGGCGCTCGAGTCGGCCCTGCTCTCCGGCGACTTCCGCTACACGACCGATCTGGGCTCGATCGTGCGGCGTCGTGGTGAGGATCCCATCGTGAACTTCCTTTCGTCGTCGCGACAGGGGCACTGCCAGTACTTCGCCAGCGCACTCTGCGCGATGTGCCAGTCCATGGGCGTGGATGCACGCGTGGTCGCCGGCTTCATCGCGCTGGAGTACGACGCCTCGCAGTCGGTCTACATCGTGCGATCGTCCAATGCCCACGCGTGGGTCGAGGTGCGCACGGGCGATGCCCAGTGGACGACCTTCGACGGCACGCCGCCGACGACCCTCGAAGCGCTGCAGGCCGAGCAGCGCAGTTGGGCCGATGGCCTGCGCTGGCTGTGGGACCCGCTCAACTTCGCCTGGACGCGCCACGTGGTCAGCTTCGACGTCGAGGCGCAGACCGAGCTCGCCGATCGCATGGCCAGTACGCGCGAGGCGCTCTCGCGTCCGGTTCGCGCCGTGCGCGAGGCCCTCGATGCCATCCGCCAGAGGCTGGTCGAGACCTTCTCCGGCCTGGTGGGAAGCCTCTGGCTCGTGTCGATCGGGATGGTGCTTGCCGCGTCCATCGTGGTGCTGGTGCTGCTGCGGGGCAGGCGCCGCCGGACGGCGACGCTCCTGGGACCCGGCGCGTCGCCGAGCGAGCGTGAGTTGGCGCGCCATTATCTGGATGCGCTCCGCGTCGCCCGCCGGCGCGGTGCGGTCCGTCGTCCCGGCATGGCGCCTCTTGAGGTCGCCGCCGAGCTCGCCGTGCAGTCACCCGAGGCTGCCATGCACCTTCGATCGGTGGTCGAGGCGTTCTACGCCGTGCGATTCGGGGGTCGCCCGGCCACGGCCGAGCGCTGCTCGGCGGCTGCGCGATCCTTGGCGGCGATGCAACGCGCGTGAACCCCGCGATCGCAGCCGCGTAGCATGGGGTCATGCCAGCGCAACGATCCCGGACGGCGGAGTGGCGACGGACCATGGCCCAGGTCTTCGAACGCGGTGGTGCGATCGAGATCGCCATCGCGCGGCCCGGCATGGGTGCTGATTCGCGCGATGCCAGCGATCTGATCTGGCGGCTCCACGTGCTGGAACTTCGCGAGGAGGACGTGCTCGTCGAATCGCCTGCCACGGTCGGCATGCCGATCCAGCTCCGCGATGGCGTTTCCCTCATCGGCGTGATCACGCTGGGCCAGAACCGCTGGACCTTCACGACCCGCAAGCTCGGCGATGTTCCCGGCAAGGAAGGACGTGTCCTTCGCCTTGAACTTCCGGATGCCGTCGAGCGCTGCCTGCGTCGCCATCCACGTCTTGAGCTTGGTGGGCTCACTCCGCCCGAGATCGACGTCTTCCCGCTGCTCGACCCCGCGAGCGTGCACGATGCCCAGGTGGCCTACGACGCGGTCGCCCGCGACTATCTCGAGCACGGCACGATCGGTGCCGAACCCGCGCGCCGACCGCAGGTGGGCCCGCCCGTCAAGGCCGAACTCATGAACATGGCTACCGGCGGTGTCGGTCTGCGCGTCGAGGCGACCGCAGCGCCGATCTTCGCCCGCCACCGCACCTTTTGGCTCCGCATCCCGCTGGGATCCTCCATGCCGGTGCCGATCGTGGTGGCCGCCAAGCTGGCGCACACGCGCCTGGACAGCAGCCAGCGCACCTACATCGGCCTGGGCTTCGATTTCAGTTTCCACCCGGCCCATGCCGACACCCTCGCTCGGCAGCTGGCGCGCTACGCGCAAGCGCGCCAAGCCGAGCAAGCAGCCAAGCGACCCTCGTGATCGTTCACGACGGATCCGAACAGCGCATCTAGACTCTCCGCCCGCATTCCAGGGAACCACACCATGAGCCAGCTCCAATCCAGCAACCCCGTCTTCGCCGACCAGCTCTTCGACCAGAAGGTCCATGCCCAGTCCGCCGGTGGCGTGGCCACCGTGCAAGGCGTGATCAACAAGACCGGCGCGTGCGCCATGCTCTGCGCGATCGCCGGGGCCATTGCCTACGCCGTCACGGCCTCGAACCCCGGTTGGTCGATGGGGTTCATGATCGCCTCGCTGATCTTCAGCTTCGTCGCCTTCTTCGCGATCTGGCGCAATCCCGCCAGCGCTCGATGGGTCGCACCCGTCTACTCGCTCCTGCAGGGCGCGACGATCGGCTCGATCACCTTCTTCCTCGAGAAGATCCTCGAGTCCAAGGGCATCACCGTCGCGGGCGGCCTTGCGCTCCAGGCGTTCGTCATCACGATGGCGCTCATGGGCACCATGCTGGGCCTCTACAAGGCCCGCATCCTGCGTGGCGGCCAGACCTTCCAGATGGCGCTCACGGTCGCGACCGTCGGCCTGATGGTCGTCATGCTGATCGGCTTCGTGCTGTCGCTGTTCGGCGTGTCGCTGCCGTTCATCTCGCTCGGCAGTGCGCTGGAGGGTGGCACGCCGGCGCTGATTGGCCTTGGCATCAATGTCCTGGTCCTGGGCCTCGCCTCGCTCTGGCTGGTGGTCGACTTCCGCGTCATCGACGATGCCGTGCAATCCGGCGCTCCCCGAGCGTCGGAGTGGTATCTCGCCTTCGGCCTGGTGGTCACGCTCGTTTGGGTCTACCTCGAGGCCCTCAAGCTGGCGTTCCGGCTCGCCGCCATGTTCGGCGGCAAGCGAGACTGACGATAACCCGGCACGAACCGGGGTGAATCCCCGGCGATCCGTCCAGCGAAGCCGCGCACGTGAACCCTGCAAGCCGACAGGCTGCCGAGACCATCGATGGCGTGTCCCGTGCCATCGCGGGCTGGGCCGCGGCACGACTGCTCGAGCGCGTGCCGGGCATCCAAGCGCGGTACGGCCCTGATGCCGAGCGGCTCTGGAAGGCCGAGATGCTCCAGCGCCTCGGTCATCTGGCCGTGGCCGTGGCCTTCGAGCGCGTCGAACTGCTCGTCGAACAGGTGCAGTGGTCGCGCGTGGCGTTCTCATCACGCCAGGTGCACGACACCGACGTCGTCGAGAGCATGCATGCCCTGCGCGATGTGCTGGCCGAGCAATTGCCCAAGCAGGCGATGGTGGCGTGCCGGGTGGTCGACCAGGCTCTCGAGCGCGTGGCCGGCAGCGCCGTTCCGCAGCCGAGTTCGCTGCTGAACGCCACCGGCGGTGATTCAACGGCCGCGCGGCTCTATCTGCTGCATCTCCTTGAGCGCAATCGCGACCGAGCGTGGCACGTGGTGCACGGTGCACGGCTCTCCGGCCGCTCGCTGGCGCAGGTCTACGAACGCATCCTGGTGCCCAGCATGGCCGAGGTGGGTCGCATGTGGCACATGCAGGAGGCCTCGATCGCTGATGAGCACTTCGTGACCAACGCCACCCAGTCGATGATGGCGCAGTTGCGGATGGATGTCCCGGTCGAAGGCGAGCGTCCGTGGCGCGTCCTGGCCACGAGCGTGGGCGGCGATCATCACGACATGGGCGTGCGCAT
>SYIB01000166.1 GCA_005798965.1 Planctomycetia bacterium | reverse complement strand
CGGTTCTACCTGCAGACCGGGGCAGGGGTCTCGATCATTCCTGACCTGACGCTGAAGGGGTTCCCTGCCGCCGACATCGGTGGTGCCGTCGAAGAGATCGGGTTCACCGGCGGTTCGCTGTCGCCCGACCTCGGGGTGTCGTGGTCCCTGCTGGTCGGGTTCCGGGTCGCCGACCGTGTGGCGATCGAGGTGGAGTCGGGCTACACCACCAATTCGGTGAGTGGCTTCTCGGGAACGCTAGAGGAGTATGTCGGAAGCGGGCCGTTCATCCCGGGATCGTTCAGTTCGACGCAGGACGGGACGCTGTCGATGATCCCGATCTTCGCCAACGTCTCCTGGGAGTTGCCGCTGATCGAACGTCGCGCCGGACGCGACGAGAGCGGCCTGTCGCTGCGCTTGGCTGGCGGCTTCGGCGTGACGCAGCTTGAATTGTCGATGCAGGATCTCGTGGTGAGCGCGCCCACGGCCGGCGTCGATGGACAGACCTTCGGCATCGACGGCACGAGCTGGCAGATTGCCGGCCAGTTCCGCGCTGACCTGCTTTGGAACCTGTCGTCCAACGTGGACCTTGGCGTGACGTGGCGGCTGATGTACATGGGTGCGCCGAACTTCGGTGACGTCACCTTCGAGGACAGTGCGAACTTCGAGTCGTCGCAAGGCTTGTCGTTCGGGGACACCTGGGCGCAGTCCATCCAAGGGTCGCTCAACTTCCGCTTCTGAACCAAGGAGTTCCGCATGCAAGCCCGCACCCTCGTCGCCGCATCAATGACTGGCGTGCTCGCGGCGGCTCAGGCCGCCGCGCAGGCCCCTGCGGGCGCTCCAGAGCAGGCCATCGCTCCCGCGACGGCGCAGGAGTTCTCGAATCGCGTCTACATCGGTACGTCGCTCGGCGCTGCGTTCCTGCCGAAGCTCAAGATCAGTGATGAGTTCGAGACCGAGGCGGCCTACGGCCTGTCCGACGTGGGATTGGACACCGACATCGGCGCTGCCTTCACGATTGCGTTGGGCATCCATGCCACCGAGAACTTCTCTCTCGAAGTCCAGACCGGCCTGACGTGGGTTGGTTTCGGTGGTGCGAGCGGGGAGTTGTCGTTCCTGCAGCGAACCGGTGGCCCTCCAACGCCCTCCTTCGATGCCACGCTCTCCGGCGGCAGCGGTTCGTTCCTTCAGGTTCCGGTCATGGCCAATGCCACCTGGCGCATTCCGCTCACCAAGCGTGCACCGGGCACGGATGACACGTCGATCGGTCTAATCCTGGGCGGCGGCTTCGGTGCGATCAACACGGGGGCCGACATCTCCGACATCTCGGTGGCGCCGACCACCGGTGCGGTCCCTGACTACACCATGTCGATCAACGGCAACGGCTGGTCGTGGGCGGCGCAGGCGAGGGTGGGCCTGGACATCGCGCTCTCCAGCCGCGTGAGCCTTGGCTTGGAGTACCGACTGATCGGCCTCAATGAAGCCGACCTTGGTTCCGCCGACTTCAGCGAGGACCTCGATCGCTTCAGCGACATCACGATCGAGACGTTCATCGAGCAGACCATTTCGGCGACGCTCGAATTCCGCTTCTGATCTGCGCGCCGTCTGACGGTGAGGTAGTCATGGCGCCCCACGGCACCAGTGGAGCAGCACTGCAGGACACGATGCCGCGCGTTGCGCGCGCTGTGCATCGTCGCGTGTGCTGCCTCGCTCGCGCCCGCCAAGGCGTGGGCTGACGGCGGCAACGTCTTCGTCCTGCACGACCTGCATGACTTCATCCGCTTCTCGCGCCATGGGGACGAGGTGGCGTGGATGAACAAGACCCGATCGCTGCTGGGCTTCGACATCATGCCGGGCGTGACGCCGCTCGCGCGGGGCGACGCGGCGCGGGGCGGATTCGACTGGTCCGCGTCGCAGCCTGGCTCGATCGCACAACCGTCTGCGACGGGTGCCTTCGCGGATCCCTTGGGATTCGTGGTGGATCCGATGCGACGCGGCCTGCTCTACGCCCAAGACGAGTGGGGGCTCCGGACCGACTTGTACGAGGCGCTGGTGCTGCAGGCCGCGACCGACACGCTTGCCGGCGCGCGATCGACGGTGGGCGTGTCACGCCTCAACCTGCGCAGCGATCTCCTGGTCTATCGCGATCCGGGTGTTGGCATGGGCCGGATCACCTTCCAAGTGCGATCGAACGCCACCATGCCGGGTGGTGCCTCGATGTCGGCTTCAGTCGGTGCTGCTTCGAAGCTCGATGAACTTCGATCGGGCTTCGACAACCAGCTCGTCCGACTGGCGTGGTCGCAGAGCTTCTTCAACGATCGATGGATCGTGTCGGTCGGCAAGCTCAATCCCAACGACTTCGTCGCCGACAACATCTTCGCCAATGACGAGACCCGCCAGTTCCTGGCGCAGCCCTTCGACGGCAACTCGACCTGGCCCGTGACGTTCCAGGACAAGTGCGAGGGCGTGGGCACGATCGCGATCCCGACGGACTGGCTCTTCATGACGGGCTACGCGGTCAGCGCCGCCGGTGTGAACGATGCGTGGCTCGACCTCGATCTTGGCGATGGCTATGCCGTGGCCGGGGAAGTGGGGCTGCTTGCTGAACTCGACGGCCGTCCGTGCCGGGTCAGCTGGGCGTGGTGCGGGACCGATGCCAATGCCGCAAGCGTGGACCAAGGCGTGGACGGTGCATGGGGCACCTGCCAGGCCGTGACGGCACAGATCCTGCCGGTACGACAGCTCGGGACGTGGTTCCAGTGGTCCCAGGCGGATGCGGATGTGGCGAGCAGCGCCACGCAGGAACTTGCGCTTGGCCTGACGATCGATGACTGCTTCGAGCGCCGCGGCGACGGGTTCGGCGTGGCGATCGCGCGCACCGAGCCGCTGGCTGCGGACGATCAGGTGCAGTGGCTCACCGAGACGTACTACCGATTCCAGGTGACGGGCAGCCTGCAGCTGACGCTCGATGCTCAGGTGCTCGCGCCCAGCGCGAGCGAGCTCGTGGATGACCCGGTGCTCGTGGGTGGCGTGCGCGCGGTCTGGCGTTTCTGAACGCGGGTCAGTCCCTGTGCTGTTGGTGGCAGGCCTTGCAGCTGGCCCCAAGCAGGGCGAGCGAGGCTTCGGCCCGCTTCGCTAGCGCCGCACGATCCGGCTCGGCCACGGACATCGACTCGATCACCCGCTCCAGTCGCGCGGCAGCCAAGCCTTCGCGCACGAGCCACTCACGCACCACGGCGCGCTCGGATTCTGGCACGTCCTTGAGCTGTGCATCGTCATCGAGCAGGCGGTAGAGGTCGGCGAGACGGCCTGCATCGGCGAGCGGCGCCAGGTCGGGGTGGTTGGCCGGCGCATGCCATCCTGACTGCTGCGCGAGCTTGAGGCGGTCGTGCACCACGTCAAGCTCGACCATGGCTGCCACCAGTGAACTGGGCATGGTGCGCTCAGGGAAGTCCGCGGGTGCGGCATCGAGCAGGGCGGCGGCGATCGGTGCGGATTCGGCGGTGCACTGCCAGAGCCCGGTGTAGCCCTTGGCGGTGCCCGACACCGCCATGCGCGCCGCAGCCTGATCCGGCGTGAGCCAGCCGAGCGAGACCGCGATCGCCGCGGATGCACCCGCGCTGCGGTGCTTGCCATGGTGGCAGTGGATGTAGATCGGTCTTGGCAGATCGCGCACGGCGCGGGCCAACTCGACCTTGCGCGCATCATCGAAGCCGTCGTAGCCGATGGGCAGGTGCACGTAGCGCATGCCGTGTGCGCGCGCACGCTCAAGATCGGGCAGGGCACCATCGACCGAGAGGATCGTGCGCACGCCGAGTGACGCCAGCGAGTCGAAGCCGGCGTGGCCTTCGGGGACCGAGCCAGACCAGACGTCGTCATGGAACGCGACCAGGTTGTGGAGCCCCGGAAGCTCAAGCGGTTTCAGCGCGTCCATCGATGGCTTGGCGATCGCCGGTGGGGGAGTCGCCGACGTGCCAGCTGAAGGCGGCGCATCCGCCGTGGATGGTGGATTCGCGGCTGGAGTCGTTGCGGCAAGCATCGCTGCAGAGCCCACGAGCAGGGCGGCAAGGATGGTGCGCGACCGCATGAAGGGAGGTTACCGCTCCCGGGATGGCGATCGAGGATCGGTAGGATGCCTTGTCCCATGTTGCCCTCGCGTTCGACCTTGATTCTTGCCGCTTCGGCCTGTGTCGGTGGCTGCATGATGGGCCCGGACGCGCCGAAGCTGGCCACGCCGGACGCCGGCATCGCGGAGCGTGAGAGCTGGATGCCCTCGGCGCTGACTGCCGAGGAGGCCGCGGCCGCCCGTGCGGCGGCCGACGCGCAGGGCGCCGAGGAGCTCGTTGCGTGGTGGACTCGCTTCAATGACTCGACGCTGGATCGGCTCATTGCACGGGCCGATCGGTCCAATGCCGACCTTGGTCAGGCGCTCTCGCGCGTGCGCGTGGCGCAGGCACAGATGGGTGTGGCCGAGGCCGATCTCTGGCCCGACATCGCCGGCGGCGCGACCTACGACCGCATCAAGCAGAACTTCTCGCAGCTCGCCGCGCAGGGCGTTGATACCGAGCCGTACTCGGTGTGGGCCTATGGCCTCGCGATGGGCAGTTGGGAGATCGACCTCTGGGGTCGCATCCGCCGAATGATCGAGGCCGCCAACCAAGACCTGCGCGCCGGCGTCGATGACCTGCGCTCGGCGCTCGTATCGGTGCGCGCCGGCGTCGCCACGACCTACGTCGAGCTGCGCACGCTCGAGGCCCGCATGAAGGCGCTCGATGCGAGCGTCGCGGCCATGCAGCAGACCGCGGACCTTGCTTCGCAACGCTTTACGGCGGGCACGGCCACGCAGCTTGAGGTCAACCGAACGCGCGCGAACCTCGAAGCCGAGGCGGCACAGCTGCCGGGGTTGCGCTCGTCCTACGCGCAGGCGCTTGGCCAGATGGCCCAGCTCTGCGGCACGACCGTCGACGAGGTCGCCCGGGAACTCGGCCCAGGGGCGATTCCCGCTGCACCCGTGGCGATCGATGCCGGCATCCCGGCGCAGCTCTTGGAGCGTCGCCCTGACCTGCGTGCCGCTTCCGAGCGCTACTCGGCAGCCGTCTCGCGCATCGGCGCGGCTGAGGCATCGAAGTGGCCCACGCTCTCGCTGAGCGGCAACTTCTACATCTCGGCAACCGATTTCTCGGGACTTGGTGACTGGGCCAATCGCGCGTACTCGTTCGGTCCATCGCTCACCGTGCCCGTCTTCACGGCCGGGCGCATCGATGCGCAGATCGCCTCGGCGCGTGCGCAGGCCGAGCTGGCCTTCAATGCTTGGAGAAGCGTGCTCATCCGCGCGGTCGCCGAGGTCGATTCGTCCATCGCCGGTACTGTGCTCGCCGCTGAGTCGCGCGACCGCTTCGATCGCGCCCTCGCGAGTGCGGTCGACACCGAGCGCCTGGGCCGTATGCAGTACCAGAACGGCACGATCACCCTCGATCACTTGCTCGACCTGCAGGACGAGCTCTACTCGGTGCAGGATGCCGAGGCGCAGGCGCGCGGCCTGGCCGCGCAGTCGGCAGTGGCGCTCTATCGAGCGCTCGGTGGCGGCTGGCAGGATGTCGCGCCACTCCAAGAGGATGCCATGAAGGATGCGGCGAAGGCGACGGGCTCGAGCCCTGCCAGCGCTGCCTCGCGCGACCCTAGCGCAGCAAAGGAATCACGATGAACCGTTCGACGATGGCCTCGACTCTCGTGCTGCTTGGTGCAGTCTCGTGCGGCCAGGCGCCGCCGCAGCTCACGCCACCGCCGATCACCGTGCGCACGCAGGTGATCGTCCCGCAGGATGTTCCTGTCGAGATCACGTTCCCAGCCACGATCGATTCACCGCGCACCGTTGAGGTCGCCGCGCGCGTGCCGGGATGGTTGCAGTCCCAGCCCATCGCCGATGGCGCGCTCGTGAAGCCAGGCGATGTGCTCTACCAGGTCGATCCGTTGCAGTACCGGATCCAGCTGGATGCCGCCAACGCACGCGTGAAGCAGGCGATCGCCCAGGAGCAGGCTGCGCGCGCGCAAGCCGAGAGTGCACGGGCCGCGCTCGTGCTCGCACAAGCGACGTTCGAGCGCAACAAGGGACTGGTCGACAGCGGTGCGATCAGCAAGGAGCGCTGGGACCAGATCACGGCGGACCTGGCGCGAGCCAAGGCGACCGCGGACCAGGCTGCTGCCGATATCGCGCTGGCGCAGGCCAATCAGGCGAGCGCGAAGGCCGACGCCGAGAACGCCCAGCTCAAGCTTTCGTGGTGCACGGTGAGCAGCCCACTCGCGGGCCAGCTCGGTGCGAGCAAGGTCGACGTCGGGTCACTCGTGGGCGAAGCCAACTCGCAGGCGCTCAACACGATCGTGCAGATCGATCCACTCTGGGCGGGATTCAAGCCGAGTGCGCGCCTGCTGCCGGCGATCGTCGGTGCTCGTGACCAAGGCGTGCTGACGGCGCACGTGGAGTTGCCGGGCGCGATCACCACTGCCCGCCCTGGTCTGCCGATCGGGGTGACCGATGGCGCCCCGAGGGCCGAGGGCAAGCTCGTGTTCCTGGACAACCAGGTCGGCCAGACGACGGACACGCTGCTGCTGCGCGTGGAGTTCCCCAATGGTTCCGGGCATTTCAGGCCTGGTGGCTACGCTCAAGTCACGCTGGGCCTCGGCATGCAGAAGTCCGCGATCGTCGTGCCCAAGAGCGCTGCGTTCGCGCGCCAGACTGAATTGCTCGTGTGGGTGCTGAAGGACGACGGCACGGTCCAGAGCGCCGTCATCGAGCCGTTGGCCGCCTGGAACAACGACGTCATCGTGCAGTCCGGGCTGAAGCCGGGCGATCGCATCGTCATCGAGGGACTGGCGAAGCTCCGTCCGGGCGCGAAGGTCGTGGACCTTGGCGCGGGAACATCGGCTGGCGTCACGAGCAACGCCGAGCCGCCGGCACGTGAGGCCGAGCCGGCGACCGCGCCCGAAGCGAAGCCAGGGAGCTGACGCACCATGTACCGCTTCTTCATCGAGCGACCGATCTTCTCGACGGTCATCGCACTGGTGATGACGCTGTCGGGCGCGGTGTGCGCCTGGATCCTGCCGATCGCACAGTATCCGGCGATCGTGCCGCCGACGGTGCAGGTCACGGCCATCTACAACGGTGCCGATGCCGCCACCGTGGCGCAGGTCGTCACCCTGCCGCTTGAGCAGCAGATCAACGGCGTCGAGGGGATGCTCTACATCTCATCGACCTCGACCAATGCAGGGGTCAGCACGATCACCGTGACCTTCGAGGTGGGCTACGACCTCGACATCGCCGCGGTCGACGTGCTCACGCGCGTGAATCAGGCGATCCCGATGCTGCCTGAGTCGGTGCAGCGCGTGGGCGTGAACATCGCGAAGCAGTCGACCAACCTGACGGCCGTGGTCAGCCTGGAGTCGCCCGATGGCCGCTACGACAGTTCGTTCCTCTCCAACTACGCCAACATCACGGTCGAACCGGTGGTCGCGCGCGTGGACGGGGTGGGCAGCACGACGGTCTTCGGCCTGCAGCAGTACGCCATGCGCGTCTGGCTCGACCCGGGCCGGCTGACGCAGCTGGGTCTTTCGCCGACCGATGTCTACGCTGCGATCAAGGATCAGAACGACCAGTCGTCGCTGGGCTCGCTCGGACTCGAGCCATCCACCAGCCGGCCTTCGGTGACGCTGTCGATCCAGGCCAAGGGGCGGCTCGTGGATCCACAGGAGTTCGGCGACATCGTGGTGCGCGCCGAGCGCGATGGTGGCCTCGTGCGTGTGCGTGATGTTGCTGAGCTCGACCTGGGCTCGTACCAGTACACCAGCACATCGGCCCTGAACGGTGGCCCCACAGCCACGATCGGCATCTACCAGCTGCCGAGCGCCAACGCGTTCAATGTGATCGAGGCAGTGCGCGGCGAGCTGGACCGGCTCTCTGAGCAGTTCCCGCCGGGTCTGCGCTACCGAGTCACCTACGACACGACGCTCTTCGTCGAGGCATCGCTCGATGACCTCGTGAAGACCCTGATCGAGGCTGGCATCTTGGTGCTGATCACGATCTTCATCTTCCTGCAGAGTTTCCGCGCCACGCTGATTCCCATGATCGCGATCCCGGTCTCGATCATCGGCACCTTTGCGATGATGGCGATCTTCGGCTTCTCGATCAACACCCTGACGCTGCTTGGGCTCGTGCTTGCGATCGGCCTGGTGGTCGATGACTCGATCATCGTGGTGGAGAACGTGTATCGGCAGCTCGAGTCGGGAGTGACCGATCCGCGCGAGGCCGCGGTCAAGGCCATGCAGGAAGTGGGGGGGCCGATCGTCGCCACGAGCGCGGTGCTCCTGGCGGTCTTCATCCCTGCGGCACTGATGCCCGGCATCACTGGCCAGCTCTACAACCAGTTCGCGCTCACGATCGCGTTCTCGATCGCCTTCAGCGCCGTCAACTCGCTCACGCTCTCACCTGCGCTCTGCGCGGTCTTCCTGCGTCACTCCGCACCGAGCACCTTTGGGCCCTTCGTCGCCTTCAACCGCGGCTTCGACTGGCTCAGCGACCACTATGCGCGACTGGTGCAGTGGCTCTGCAAGCACTGGTACGCCGTCGTGGTGTCGTTCCTCATCGGCTGCGTGGGCGTGTGGCACTACTTCCGCGTGGTGCCGACCTCGTTCGTGCCCAACGAGGACCAGGGTGCGTACTTCGTGCTCTACCAGCTGCCACCGGGCGCCAGCCTGCTCCGCACGCAGGAGGTCTCGAACCGGATCCAGGAGATCGTGCGCCGCGACGAGGCTGTGGCCGATGCGATCCAGATCAACGGGCTCAACTTCCTGACCAGTTCACTCTCGACGAATGCCGGCGTGGTCATCGTCACGCTCAAGCCATGGGAGGAGCGAGACCCTGCGACCGAGAATGTCCGCGAGATCATCAGGCGCGCCGCGCCGGACCTGCGTTCGATGCCCGAGGCGACCGTGCTTCCGGCACCACCGCCGCCGATCCCAGGCCTGGGCGCCGTGGGCGGCTGGCAGCTGCAGCTCGAGGCACTCGCAGGCCAGGACTTCAGCGCGCTCGCCGAGGTCACCGATGCGTTCCTCGGCGAGGCGTCCAAGCGGCCGGAACTCACCGGCCTGAACACGCCGTTCACCAACTCGGTGCCAATGATCACGCTTGAGATCGACCGCACCCGCGTGTACGCACTGGGCCTGGAGATGGGCACGGTCTTCGACACGCTCGGCACCACGATGGGCCAGGCGTTCATCAACAATTACAACCAGTTCGGCCAGGTCTACAACGTCATGGTGCAGGCGCAGTCCGGCAGCCGCATGGACGTGACCGACATCATGGGCCTGCGGGTGCGCAACAAGGAAGGGGAGATGGTGCCGTTCTCCAGCTTCTCGCGGCCGGTGCTGAAGGCGGGCACCGACAACGCAGCCCACTACAACCTCTACAACACGGTGCAGGTGAACGGGCAGACCGCCGCTGGCTACGGCTCCGGCGATGCCATCAAGGCGATCGACGAGGTCGCGAAGACCACGCTGCCCGAGGGCTTCTCGTATGAGTGGACCGGCACGACCTACCAGGAGATCGAGGCGAGCGGTCTGGCGCCGGTGATCTTCTCGATGGCGCTCATCGCGGTCTTCTTGCTGCTCGCGGCGCTGTACGAAAGCTGGGTGCTGCCCTTCAACGTGCTGCTGGCGGTCGCCTTCGCCGTGCTCTTCGCGCTGATCGCCCTGCACTGGACCGGGCGCTCGCTGGACGTGTACGCACAGATCGGGCTCGTCATGCTCGTGGGCCTGGCCGCGAAGAACGCGATCCTCATCGTTGAGTTCGCGAAGGTCCGCGCCGATGGTGGCGAGACCCCGCTGCAGGCGGCCAGCGAGGCCTCGCGCCTGCGCCTGCGGCCGATCATGATGACGAGCCTGAGCTTCATCCTGGGGATTCTGCCGCTCGTGATCGCCGTCGGTGCCGGGGCGCAGAGCCGCCGCTCGATCGGCGTGTCGGTCTTCGGCGGCATGCTGGGATCCACGATCATGGACCAGCTCGTGGTGCCGACCTTCTTCTTCCTGCTGTATTCGTTGCGGCTGCGAGGCGGTCGCGGCCGATCTGCTCCATCGCACCAGCACGGCGGCTGATCTATCCTGCGCACCGTGCGCAGCGCAGGAGGCTCTTGATGAACTGGTACGTCGTCGAATCGGGACAGCTCACGGGACCGCACGATCGCGTGGCCATCGAGCGTCTGGTCGCACTGGGTCGGATCACTGCCAGCACCAAGGTCTGCATGGTGGGGGATACCGCGTGGACGATGGCTTCGCAGGAGCCAGTCATCGCGGCGCTGCTCGCGCAACTTGGCGCGGCAGGCAGCATGTCCGCGCGTTCCGATATGGTGCTCGGTGCGGCGCACCCGCCGCTGGCCACAACACCGATTCCTGACGAGGAGCTGCCGGCGTTCACCTACGGTGGTTCGTCGCAACTTGGCCACAAGGCCTTCAAGTCCCGGTGGGGCGTACTGGTCCTGATCGGGCTGGTCTACATGGCTCTGTCGTACGCGCTCGGTGTGCCCGGGATGATCTCGGGGTTGTTGCGTGCTGCAGCTGAGGAGTCCGGCACCACCGCACCCGGCGCGCTCGGGCTCGATCTGTTCGGCTACCTGCTGTCGATCTTGGTGGGAGGCCCGCTCCTGTCCGGTTTCATCTTGGCGGGCGCGCGCGCCGTGCGTGGTGCTGGCCAGGTCTCCGACCTGTTCCTCGGTTTCCAGCGATACGGCTCGGTGGTCTTGGCCTACGTCGTGTCGATCCTGCTGATCGGGGTCGCGGTCATTGCCGCGGTGATCCCAGGGCTGCTCATGCTCGGCCTGGCCGTGGGTTTCGAGATGAGTGGAAACTTCGGAAAGATCGGACTGCTGGGTGCGGTGGGCGGGCTGCTGGCGGGGCTTGGAGCCCTGGCCGTCTCGATCTTGATCGTGCCGCGGCTCATCTTCATGAGCGCGCTGGCTGCCGATCCCTCGCTGCCCAAGGAAGGGCTTGAATCCACCCTCCGGCGTTCGTGGTCGCTCACCGCGGGCAAGGCGCCGGCGATGTTCGCGCTGCTCTTCGTGTACGGCTTGGTGCTGGCCCTGAGCGTGATGCTGCTCTGCGTCGGCCTGCCGCTCCTCGGCATACCGCTGTTCACGGCTGTTCAGGGCGCCATGTACGCCACGGTGTTCTCGGCCGGGCATCCGAGTCGATTGGGTTCGTGATTTCCGCCACGGCCCTGTCCGGCCGAGCTCCGGTGCGGCAACCCCAAGGGACATCCCGCAGCAACGGCTGATTCGACCCATGGAGAGCCCCGACACCTTCGACCGTCGGCTCGCGCAGGAGCGGTTCCTGCTGGTTGGTTTCATTGCCGCTGCATGCCGT
>SYIB01000165.1 GCA_005798965.1 Planctomycetia bacterium | reverse complement strand
GTAGTAGCTCACGAAGTAGCTCACCGCATTGTGCGGGAAGTGCTGCCGCATCTCTTCGTAGAGCTGCGCCGCGAGCGTCTTGTTTTGGCTCATGATCAGCGTCGGGCGCTGCGAGCGCGCGATCACATTGGCCATGGTGAAGGTCTTGCCGGTGCCGGTTGCACCGAGCAGCGTCTGGAATCGGTCGCTCGTCGCGAGGCCGCGCAGGAGTTGCTCGATCGCCTCCGGCTGGTCGCCGGTCGGCGCGAACGGGCTCACGAGCTCGAAGCGACGCTCCATGCCGACAAGGGTACGCCGCTTGGGCTCACGCACCGCGAGCGGCGGCGAGCAGTTCGCGCGCCGGGCGGCGCATCAGGTGCACGCCCGCGGGTGTGGCGGCCAGAACCGTCAACGCGAGCAGCACGAGGCACCCGATCGCCAACGGCAGGGGCGAGAGCGTGACCTTCAGGTTCAGGCCCGCCAGATCGTGGTAGAGCCGCGTGGCCATCCACGCCAGATGGATGCCCAGTCCGAAGCCGCTCACGATGGCAGCGAGCGCGATGGCCAGCACTTCGCCCAGGATCACGCGCAAGAGCAGGGAGGGAGTGGCACCGACGGCCCGCAACACGCCGAACTCCTGGCTCCGCGCGGCGATGCCCGCCACGACGACGTTGCCCACCGCGAAGCACGCCAGCATCATGGCGCCCAGGGCGATCCCCGCGCTCAGCACGAGCATCATGTTTCCGATCTCGAGCACGGCTCGCCGGATCGTGCGACCGCTGGCGAAGCTCGAGCCGGGGACCTGGTCCTCGAGCCGGGTGGCGATCGCCTTCTCGCCGGCATCGTCGAGGTCCGGGGGCATGCTGAACTGCATGATGACCGCCTCGCGGTTGCCGAAGTCCCGCGCCACGACGTCGAAGTCCATGAACACGCACGACACGGCATGCTCCATGTACATCGAGCGGATGCCGAAGAACTGCGTGGCCAGGTCGAGGCCTGCGGACCCCACCACGCCCACGATCACGAAGCCGCGCTTCTCCTCGCGCGCGCCGAGGAACACGCGGTCGCCGACATCGAGCCCACGAGCCGTGAGGAACTCCTCGGCCACCAGCACGCCCGAGCCATCCTGCAGCGCCGGCAGCGCCGCCTCGGGGGTGCCGCGGATCCAGTCGATGCGGTTCTGCCTGAAGAACGCCTCGGGCTGGAAGCCGATGCAGACGACGTTGGGCGGCGAGATCGCCTTGAGCCCCAGCACCGTTTCGTCGCTTGTGCCGTCCTTGCGCTCGAAGCCCCGCACCCGGATCGGCATGTAGCCCACGCTCACGGCGTTGATCACGCCGGGGATCGCACGCACGCGCTCCTGCTCCTCCGGCGTGAAGCCGGCGGTCTTGAACACGAACGCATCGGCGAACTGCACGCGCTCGGTCAGGTTGCGCACGAGCGCCTCGCTGTCGGAACGCGTACCAACCATCAGCGACACGCCCATCATGAGCGCACCTGCGGTCAGCCCGAAACGGATCGGGCTCGCCCGCAGGCTTCCCGAAAGCAGGCCCTGCGGCACCCGGAGCGCGCGCTCGATGAGCGCACCTGACCACGGGGCCATGGTCGCCAGGATCGGCACCGAGAGCAGGAACCAGCCCACATGGATCAAGGGCAGCCCGACCAAAGCCCACGCCCAGAAGCGCGGCTCGACATCGGGAATCAGCAGCAGCGCCAACTGGATCGCGATGCACGCCGCGCCCAATCCGCCAAGCGCCCACGGGAGTGAGCCGCTGACGGCCCGCGCCCGCACGGTCAGCGCCACGAGCGGCGACACGCGCGAGGCAGCCGTCGCCGGCCAGAGCGCTCCGAGCAACCCACTGATGAGTGCGCCGCTCAGGCTCAGGATGATGCCCAGCGGTGCGACCGAGAGCCCGGCGGGCACGATGTCCCTGAAGTGCTCGGCCAAGCCCCAGGCCACGCCGATTCCCAGCGGCGCACCGAGCACGCCGCCGAGCCCGCCGATCACGGCGCCCACGATGAGTTGCCCGAGGAAGAGGTCGCGGCGCTCGGCACCGATGCACCGCGCGATCGCCATCTCGCGCACCTGCTCGCTCACGGCCACCGTCATGCCCGTCGCGACGATGAATGCGCACGACATGAACGCGATCATCGTCGCGATCAGGAGACCGAGGTTCGCTGCCTCGAGCTGCCTCGTGAAGCCAGCTGTCGCCAGTTCCGCGGGCTCGAGCACCAGCGGATCCTCAAAGGCGCCCTTGTGCTCGTCGATCCACGCCTGCGCCTTCAGCCCGGGCTCCAGCTTGATCGCGATGCGGCTGACCTCGGGATCCTGTCCCTGCGCCATCGCGAGCGTGCGGCGCGCGACCTGCGCGAGCGGCCGCTGCAGAGCCCCGAGCACTGGCCGTTCGTAGATCCCCGTGATCGTGAGCCGCACGGGTTCCCCGAAGCGCTGCACGTCGACCTGCGTCCCGGGTTCGGCGCCGAGCATCTCTGCCGCCAGTGGGTCCACGATGATCTCGTCGTCGCGCTCGGGCCTGCGCCCAGCGACCATCGTCACCTCGCGGAGCCGAAGGTCCTCGACCAAATCATCGCCGCGCGCCTGCACGGTGGCTCGTTTGGCGCGGCCAAACTCGTCCTTCGTACCGTCGGCACGCACGAGCGTGAGCGATCCATCGAGGCGGCCAGCCGCACGCTGCACGCCGGGAAGCGCGCGCACGGTCTGGAGCGCGTCATCGCCGAAGTCCTCGCCGTAGCGCTGCACGAGCCGCGCATCGGCGTCGCCAACCAACTTGCGCAGGCGCACTTCCACGTTGGCTTGCGCGGTCGAGATCGCGCACGACACCGCCGTGACGAGCGCCGCGCTGAGCGCGACGGCCGTCACCAGCAGGGCGGTGCGACCGCGCCTACCGGCCAGCGCTTGCCGCGCGAAGGACCAGCTCGGATGGAGTGAGGCCATAGGATTCGAATCGTCCCGCGACGGTTCCGTCGCGCAGCACAAAGGTCTCGACGCAGTTGCTCGCGGCGACGGGCTCGTGGGTCACGACGACCACCGTCATCTGGCGTCGGGCGGCCACCTCGCGGAGGATCGTCCACACGCGGTCCGCGCTCGCGCTGTCGAGGTTGCCTGTCGGTTCGTCCGCCAGCAGCACGCCTGGCTCGAAGAGCAGCGCCCGCGCGATGGCGACCCGTTGCTGTTCGCCGCCGCTCATCGCCTCGGGGCGGTGATCGGCGCGCGCGCCCAGGCCAAGCTCCTCCAAGAGGGCCAGTCCGCGAGCCTCCAGGTCCGCACGCGGGCGCCCATCGAGCACACCGGGCAGGATCACATTGCCCAGCGCATCCAGCGTCGGCAGAAGGTTGAACTGCTGGAAGATGATGCCGATCGCGCGCCGACGGAAGAGCGTGAGCGCGGACTCTGCCATGGATTCCAACCGATGTCCCGCCACGGTGATCGAGCCTGAATCGGGCCGATCGAGCCCGCCGAGCAGGTGCAGCAGCGTGCTC
>SYIB01000164.1 GCA_005798965.1 Planctomycetia bacterium | reverse complement strand
CGGGGCCAGGCACGCGCAGGCCCGAGCATCGATGCCGCTGCGCTCCGCCAGCCGCTCGAGCACGCGTTCATCGACGCGTGCTGGAGAGAGCCGGCGCGCGCTCGTGAGCCACTCGGATCGCGGCAGCTCGCGCGGGGGCGTACTGGTAGAGAGGCCGAGGATGCGTGGTTGATTCATGGAGCGACTCCGCGGCCGGCTGTGGCGGTCCGATGTGGTTGTCCGATGGGTCGCGCGAGCCGTGCGGCAAGGGTCGGCCAACAGCGTGCGATGGCGAGCCCGGCGTGAACGGTCCTTGGCGAGCGCAAGAGGTTTGCGATGAGGCCGCAGCGCCAACGGTCGCTCCCGAGCAGGTTGGCCCATCGGGCGGGCCACTCGCGCCAGCATGACGGCTCGTGGACCATGCGATTGGCCATCAGGCCGGCGGCGTGGCCGCTTGCCAGTGCCCACGACATGCCCTCGCCGGTGAAGGGCTCGACGTAGCCCGCAGCGTCACCCGCCACGAGGATGCCGGGCATGGCCAGCGTGCTCCGCTGGCGCGTGAGCCAGGGTGTTCCAGTCCATCGTGCCGTCTCGATGGTGTGCCGGTCGCGCACTGCATCACGGAGCCAACGGGCCATCACGCCCGCAGGTCCCTCGTGCCGCAGCACGTCATGGTCGACGGCAGCGGCGACATCGATCCGGCCATCCTCGAGTTCCACGGCGCCCACGTAGCCGCCGGGCTCGACGCGCATCAGCACCTCGCCGCGGCAAAGATCGATCGAGCCCGGTGGCAGGATGGCGCCCAGGCCGATGCGGCTCGATGGTGCCACGCGCCATCGAACCCCAGGATGCGCATCGAGGGAACGCCCCGAGAGTCCGTCGGCCACCCCGCACACCGAAGGTCGCAGCGTCCACTCGGCCCTGTTGCTGTTGGCTTGGACTGCGCCATCGATGCCGATGGTCACCGATGTCCCATGCACCACATCGACACCGGACTCCGTGGCGGCGCGTGAGAGCCGGGCGTCGAATGCACCGCGCGAGAGCGCGACGCCCGAATCGCGATCGATCCGCACTGATTCGCGTCCGGACTCGAGCCGAACGCTGGTCAGTCGTGGTGCATCGATGAGCAGGTGCCCGAGCCCCGAAGCGCGGAGCACGGCGATGCCTCGCGGCGCGATGCAGCAGCCACAGACCTTCTCCCGCGGGAACTCAGCACGCTCGAGGAGCGCGACCCGCGCTCCGGCCTTCGCCGCCGCGATCGCTGCCAGGCATCCTGCCGGACCCGCGCCGATCACGACCACGTCCGCCCTTGGCCCGCAAGCCGGTTGATCCAGCCTTGAAGGTCGGATCGGTGGCAGTTCCGGGTTCATGGTGCGTTCCACCAGAGTCGCCATCGGGCTGGCCAGGCGTGCTCGATCGTGGCATGGCCCAACCCGGCCTCATGGGCAAGGTGCGCGATTTCCGTGGGCCTGAAGCCGGCACGCACACTGAGCAGGGCGTCGACGTGTACGACTGGCGAGCGGGTCAGCACGCGGCTTGCAAGCCATGCCAGGGCGTAGCCAAGCCGTGAGCGATCAAGGTCGTTGACGCCCAAGGCCATGGATGACGCGCGCTGCATGCCGCGGAGGAGCCCGACCACCTGCGGTGGATCCAGGTGGTGCACGAACAGGGAACAGATCGAGACGTCCGTCGCCGGCAGTTCGTCGACCGTTGCATCGAGTCGGTGGGCAGCGAACGCGAAGCCCGCTTGCTCGGCCCGGCCCCTGGCCACATCGAGTGCGTGGGCGCTGACGTCACAGACCGACCAACGGATGTCGAGTCCCAAGCCGCGCGCCCGATGTGCCATCGCCAAGGGCAGGTCGCCGGATCCGGTGGCCACATCGAGGACCCGCAACGGCCGACCGGATCGATTGGACGCTCGCGCGAGCAGCACCAGGCGTGGCCAGAGAACCGCATGGCTTCGCGCGACGAAGTTGAGCCGGGCCAGCCCGCGCAGTGCGGCATCGTGATCCGCCGCCGGAAGCGACGGATCGTCCATCCATTCAGGCTCGCGACGGCGCTCCCGCAGGTCAGGCCACATGGAGCGCCGATCGGCTCATGGGCTGACCGAGCTCCACGTCCCAGGTTCGGTTGCGCGCTTGCGACCGAGGTCCGAGAGCGAGCGCATGGTGGCCTCGTCGAAATCACCCTTGTTCACGGGGCGCCACGAATCGGGGATCGAGGTCCAGCGCACCTCGGTCTCGCCGTCGCCTCGCAGCTGGGTCACTTCGGCGAGTGCGAAGAGGTGGCGCAGCGAGGTGAGCGTGCTGTAGCGGATGGAGAGCTCCAGGCTGCGCGTGATGATCTCGGGCCAGCCTTCCTGGATCGTGCGCGGGATCGAGACGCCGTAGTTGTTGATGATCACCCAGTAGCGCAGCTTCGGGATCGGCTGGCCGGGATAGAGGCGCTTCCAGGTCGCGCCGAAGGTCTCCTCGCGGCCGAGGGCACCGCCGTAGATGATGTTGCTGGTGGTGCCACCGTCGACGAAGAGCTGTCCGTCGACCTCGCGGGGCGGGAAGGCGCCCGGAATCCCGGCGGATGCGAGCAGGATGTCGCGCGGGCGGCGCAGCGCGGCGATCCGCTGCGACTCGTCCTTCGCAGCCTTCAGGTTCACCAAAGCCATTTCAGCGGCGAGACCGTAATTGAACGGCTGCGGGCTGCCGTCGTCCACGTTGGTCGTCTGCACGGTGAGCACGCGTCCCTCGGCAGCCTCGACGGCGATGCGCTCGAGGAAGTTCCGCGAGACGATCGAGTCGAGTTCGCGCTCGAGCCCCGGCACTTCGAGGAAGCTGGCGTTCTCGGGCAAGAAGAAGAGCAGGCCGCGCGTCTTGACCCAGTCCGGCTTGGGGTTGCGGTAGAACTCGTCGATCTTGACGAGGTCGTCCTGGGCACCGAGGTAGGCGAACGGAGCGATCAAGGCGCCGGTGCTCACGCCCGTGACGATGTCCCACTTGGGCAGCTTCATCGGCGGGTTGGCGGACTCGGACCAGCCACGCAGCAGCCCGGTGCCGTATGCACCGAAGTCACCGCCGCCGGAGAGCACCAGGATGTCGAGCGAGAAGTTCGGGTCGGCCTCACGCTCCTTGTGGGCGTGCCGGCAGAGCGATTCCATGATGCCTGCCTTCATGGCGCCGGAGAACATCTGGATCTGGGTCCGCCGGCCGAGCAGTTCCTGCTCGGTCTTGACGGCGCGCTTGGAGGCGCCGCAGGCGGCGAGCAGGACGACGAGGCACGTGGCGATCGCAGGGATCCGGTTCATGCGCCGGATCCTATCGGCGCCCACGAAGGCTCAGGGCAGCGGGCCCCAGAAGATCAGGATCAGCCCGAGGTCCTCGCCATTGACCATGCCATCTCGCGTGATGTCGGCGATCTGCTCGGAGCCACCCCAGTAGGAGAACATGATGCCCAGGTCGCTGCCGTCCACGGTCCCATCACCATTGATGTCAGGCGACGCGGCCTCGTTGCAGATGTCCGAGCGCCCATCGCCATCGGTATCGCTGCAGTCCATGCCGACCAAGAAGGGGCGACCGATCGAGTCGGCATCGGCCTCGACCAGTACGGCGCATGGCCAGCTCACCGAGCATGAACCCCCCAGCGGATGGTACCGCTCCACCCACGACTGCCCCGGTGCACAGCCGGGCACCGGAATGCCGGCGGTCTCCAGCATGGTCGATACGGTGGCGCGTGCGAGCATGCGCTGGGCGTGGGGCTTGTGGTGCACCGAATCAGCCAGGCCCAGGTTCTGCGCATCCGTCCAGAGGAAGGCCTGCTCATGCACGCGACGCATGTTGAAGGCGATGACGCGGGTGTTCGCCTGGGCCACGGCAGCAGCCACGCCCGGCAGTCGGTCATAGTCGGAACCCGGTGGCAGTTCGAGCATGTGCGAGTCGCTCACGATGAGGATCGGGAACTGCGGGTTGCCATGTGCCCAGCGGATAAGGTCGATCGCTTTCTGAAGGCGTGATCCCCACTCCTGTGCCGAGATGTACGAATCATTGGCACCAAAGTGAAGGACTGCTG
>SYIB01000163.1 GCA_005798965.1 Planctomycetia bacterium | reverse complement strand
GGTGGCCGCGGTGGCTACGGTGGCGGCGGCGGCGGTGGCCGCGGCGGCTACGGTGGTGGTGGCGGCGGCGGCCGTGGTGGCCGCGGCGGTTACGACGGCTGATCCAGCCTGATCAACCTCAAGCACTCCAGCGAGCCAGCCTTCGGGCTGGCTCGCTGTGTTTCGTCAAGCCTGCGAAAACTATTCAAGTTACGACAATGAAACTACAACAGAAGGGGTATCGCGCAGCGATGGACTGCTGGGACGTGCCTTCACGCGAGACGAGCCCCGCGAACTCGGCCAGCCAACCCAACCATCCACGTCAGTTGCCGCGGCTGCCCTTGGGGCGCTGACCGCTCGAGCGGCTCTTGCCGCCGGCCGGTCGATCCTGTGGGATCGCCACATCGCGGCCCGCGAAGCCCTCGCCCTTGGTTGGAGCACCTCGACCACCGCGTCGGTCAAGCGGCGACCAGGTTTGCTCTCCGTAGAACTTGGCCTTGGCTGGCTCGACCAGGAGCAGCGCTGGGGCGGTGTCCTCAAGCGCCTGCCAGTCCTGCTGGAGGAGTTTGGTGCGCAATTGTGCACGACGCCCAATCGCCCGGCCATCAGTCTGGGCAGAGGCCAAGTGATACCAGCGGTACGCCTCGCGCTCGTCGGCAGGAAGGCCGTTGCCGAACTCGTACATCAGGCCCAGCCTGAACTGCGCCTCGGTGATGCCACGCTCGGCCGCGAAGCGGTACTGCGCAGCGGCAAGCGTGTTGTCTGGCGGGGCATCGAGGCCAAGCTGGTAGAGCGCACCAAGCTGCAGCGCACCCATGGGCACATCCAATTCGACGGCCCTGTTGAAGGCTTCGGCTGCATCCTTGATGTTGCCGATCACGCCCTGCCCGCCGTCGGACAGCAGCACGCCGCGGCGATAGAGCGCCTCGGGGAAGTGCGCATCGACGGCGGCATCGAGCGACTCGATCGCAAGGATGCGGTTGGCTGGCTGGTTGGCGCTGCCCTTGAGCAAGAACCAATACTGGTCGTACAGAGCGCCCGGAACCGCGGCCTTGGCTGCCTTGGCCGAGAGTTCAGCGGCCTCCTCGCCGCCGCGGCCAGTCTCGACCAGCACGCGTGACAGTCGCCACTGCGCCATCGAGTCGCCCGCATCCGCCGCCGCACGCAAGTGCTTCTCGGCTTCGGCCGGGTTGGCCTCAAAGCCTGGGCGTCCTTCTTGGCAGAGCACGCCCATGCGCAGGTGTGCACCGAACAAGCCAGATTGTGCAGCACGGGCGTAGTTCGCCATGGCCGTGTGCACATCCACGGGCCCGCCGATGCCGAGCTCACACATATGCGCATAGGCAAAGCATGCGCGGGGGTCATCACCCGCCGCGACCTGCTGCAGAGCGCGGGACTTGGGCAGGTCCTGCGGCACGCGAACGCCGTCCTCAAGCAGGCGCGCCAACTCGAAACACGACTTGGCGTAGCCCGCCGCGATGGCGTGCTCGAACATTTCAACGGCCGCCGCCACATCAGGTTCGACGCCGTAGTTGCCCAGGAGCCGCATGCCGGCGTGGTGCGCACATTCCGCATCGCCAGCTTTGCCGGCTCGGATCAGCCGCTGCAGGCAATCGGCCTGTTGCGACGGATCCTCCAGCAGCATCAGTGCCAGCCGCGAATTTCCGCGCGCTTCGCCAGCCTCGTCGGCCTTGCGGTAGCAGTCTCGCGCACCAGGCAAGTCTTGCTTCACGGTGCCTCGCCCCTGCGCGAGCAGATCACCCAACACCAGCATGCAGTAGGGGCTCCCGGCCTTGGCACCGGCGCGTGCAACGCGCTCGGTCTGCTCCGGCAGTGGAACCTGGCCCAGCAGTTCGACCAGCAGCACCTCGGCCGACTCGCGGTGACCGCACTCAGCCGCACGCATGCGCCATCGCTGTGCACTGGCCTGTCCGCTCGCATCCCCGCTGAGGTCCTCGAAGTGGCTGACCAGTTCGAGCGCAGCCTCGCGCGCATTGGCCGGATCGTCCGAGAGCGCTGCCTTCTCGAGGAGCGCCACTGCCTTGGTTTCGTTGCGGTCAATGCCATCGCCCGTCAGGTACGCGCGGCCATGTGCCAGCATCTGGGCTGGCGTCTGGCGGCCACTGACGGCAATGAAGGCCACGGTGACCGCCGTGGCGACGGCAGCGCCGATGGCAACAGTCACAATCGTACGGCGAGGAAGAGGCATTTCCGGAGTCTAGCGAGACTCGGTGCCGGATCAATACTGCGTCGGTTCGTTCTTCGACTTCACGTCAGTGCCGACTGCGGGGCGTCCGGGCAAGAGCAGGCTCAAGCCAATCGAGCCGCCGAGGATCGCGGCGATGACCGACAGTGTGACGAGCGGCGGCGCGTGGTAGCCCATCGGCTGCAGGATCAGCTTCACGCCGATCACCGCGATCAGGATCGCCAGGCCTGTCTTGAGGAATCGGAACGCGCCGAGCAGGCTCGCGACGGCGAAGTACAGAGCACGCAGGCCAATGATCGCCATGATGTTCGAACTGAACACGAGGAACGGATCCTGCGTGATGCCGAACACCGCGGGTATCGAATCGACTGCGAAGACGAGATCACTGACCTCGACAATGAGCAGCACGGCCAGGAGCGGCGTCGCCATGAGCCGCCCGGCTTGGCGCGTGAAGAAGCGCTCACCGTCGTAGGACTCGCTGATCGGGATGATGCGGCGCATGATCCGCAGCGCGCGGCTGCGCGATGGGTCCACATCCGGCTCGTCGTCGCCGCTGCGGAGCATCTTCACGCTCGTGAGCAAGAGGATCGCACCGAAGACGTACATGGTCCAGGTGAAGAGCGTGAGCAGCGCGAGCCCGCCCGCTATGCAGGCGCCGCGCATGAGCACCGCGCCCAGGATCCCCCAGAAGAGCACGCGGGGCTGGCTCTCGCGCGAGACTTTGAAGCGGTCGAAGATCAGTGCGAAGACGAACACGTTGTCGATCGACAGCGACTGCTCGACGAGGTAACCCGCCAGGTACTGCGCGCCCGCGTCGGCGCCGAGCGTGGCCCAGATGCCGGCACCGACCAGCATGCCGAGGGCCACCCAGAACGCCACCATGCGCAGGGCCTCGCGCATGGCGATCTCGTGTGCAGTGCGATGCACCAGCTTGAGGTCGGCGATGATCGCGAGCGTCACGCCCACGATGAATGCGCCCCAAACCCACAGTGGGACCTGCAGCGGAGCGGCGGCTGCTTGTGTGGTGACGTCGTCAGGGGCGACCATGGGCGGCGGAGTGTAGGCGTGCTCAGAGGTCGATCTGGATGCCGAGCTCGACCATGCGGCCGGGCGGAATCGAGAAGTGGAG
>SYIB01000162.1 GCA_005798965.1 Planctomycetia bacterium | reverse complement strand
TCCCGAGAGCAGGAGCTTCTTCAGGATGTCGGTGGCCTTCACGCCGGTGGCGGCGCTGAGTTCCTTGATGACGATCGGCACGCCCGCCGCCTTGGCATGGTTGATGCTCTCGATGGTCTGCGGCATGACGCCATCGACCGCATCGACCACGAGCACCACGATGTCGGTGATGCGCGCACCGCGCGAACGCATGGCGGTGAACGCCTCGTGACCCGGCGTATCGATGAAGGTGAGCGTGCGATCGGCATCCCCCGCCTTGACCGGCACGATGAAGGCGCTGGTCGCCTGCGTGATGCCGCCGGCCTCGCCCGAGGCGACGTTGGCCTTGCGGATGCGGTCAAGCAGGCTCGTCTTGCCGTGGTCGACGTGGCCGAGGATCGTGATGACCGGCGAGCGCGCACGCGGGTCCTTGCGTTCGCGCTGTGCGAACTGGCTGGCGATGGCATCCTCGGCGGTCTGCTCGCTGACGACCTCGAGCATGATGTCGAAGTCAAGCATGATCTCCTCGGCGCGCGAGGTCTCGATCACGCTGTTGATCGTGGCCATGGTTCCCGAGAGCAGGAGCTTCTTCAGGATGTCGGTGGCCTTCACGCCGGTGGCGGCGCTGAGCTCCTTGATCACGATTGGCTCGGCGATCTTGACAGGACCGCTGCTCTTCTGCGGCTGCATGCGGCCGCCGGGCCCCATGCGGCCACTTGGACCGCCACGACCGGGCGTGGCCTTGTGGCTCTTGAAGAAGCCGCCGGCGCGAGTGAGGCGCCCCTCGCGGTCGATCAGGTCCTGGGCGCGCCATGGCTCGAACGGCGCATCGCCGCCGGCCTTGGCGCTGCGGCCCGCGCCATCAGCGCGACCGCCCACTCGCTTGTCGTTGGGACCCGGGCGACGATCATCGCGGCCTCGGGCAGGGCCGCCCGGACCAGCCGGACCGCCGGTGCGAACGCCTGCACCACCGAAACCTCCACCGGGTCGCGTGCCGAATCGACCGGGGCCACCCGCCCCGGGACCACCCATGCCAGGGCCCGTTCGTGGACGCGGGGCAGCGATCCGATCGGGTTCTTCGACACGCACCACGCGCGGACCGGAGAGCGCCGTCTTGGTGGGCTGCGAAAGCATTTGCCCCGCGGGCTTGACGTTGTCAGGACGACGGGGAACGTTGGGCGTGGCACGAGGGCCCGTATCACTTGGGCGCCAGGTGGGGCGCGCGGGTACGGGCGGGGTTGTGCTGGCCGGACCAGAGGGGCCCGCGCCGGTCGCGCCCGGACCGGACGAAGGCGGCGTACCGCCCACGGGACTTGGCGCTGCAGGAGGCGTGCGAGGAGCGACACCACTGGCGCCAGTGCGAACCACACCCGAGGTCAGGCTGGATGGACGGCCGGCGACAGCAGGCGATGCGGCGGGTGCACTTGACGCCGCTGGGGCCGCCGCGGCAGCAGAGGAAGCCAACTTCACGGCTGTCGGCGCTGGCGCTGCCTTCAAAGCCGGGGCTTCAATGGTGGATCCCACCGCCGCAGGTGCCTTCGCGGGAGCTTCGGGCTTGGCGTCAATCACCGCCCGCGTGGGCTCGGCTGCATCCGCATTGGCCGGCTCGGGGGCATCGGTGCCATCACCCTTCTTCTTCTTGGTCGGCTTCGAGGTCGTGGCGCGCTTCTTCGCCTCGACCACGTCGACCTTCTCGGCGGTCTCGACGGCCGTACCGCCAGCTGCCCCGGAGAACCACTCACGAATGGTCAGCGAGAGGCCAACCGACACCGTGGAGGCCGCGCTCGAGACGCCCTCGATCTCTTCGCGCTGGCACTTTTCGACGACGTCCTTGCTGGTGACGCCAAGTTCCTTGGCGAGTTGGCTGATCCTGATCTTGCTGCCCTTGGGAGTACTCAATCGGTGCTCTTTCTGTGGTGGTTCCGGTCAGTCGCTGCTGGTTTGGATGATGGTGCTGGTTCGTGAAGGATGGTTGAAGCGATCAACGCCCGAGGATGTCATCGGCCGCAGCTTCGCTCGCGGCATCGGGCGAGGCGGGCTGCCCGCCACCGAGGATGCCATCGACCACGTCGCCGCCCTCGGCAGCCATGCGCTCGGCCTCGGCCTGCTTGGCGGCTTCCTGCTCGGCGGCGACGACCTTGGCACGCTCAGTGCACGCATCGACGACGGCCACGGCGAGTTCCTCGCTCATGCCTGCTTCGTTGACGAGAATCGCCTCTCCGACCTCTTCGACGTCGAAGACGCTGATGAGGCCGAGGACACCCATACGGTCGAGCATCTCATCCGTGACACCTTCGACGCCACGAACCGTCGCTTCGAGGGTCTCGAGGCCACGCTGGAACTCAGGCGGGGTGAGAATATCGACGTCCCAACCGGTGAGGCGCGCCGCGAGGCGCACATTCTGACCCCGGCGGCCGATGGCCAGTGACAGCTGGTCGTCGCGCACGATGATCGTGGCGCGGCCGAGCTCGAAGCACAGGCTGACTTCCTCGACCTCGGCGGGCTTGAGCGCGTTCGAGATCAGGATCTGGCTGCTCTCGTTCCAGCGCACGATGTCGATCTTCTCGCCGCCGAGCTCATCGACGATGTTGCGGATGCGGCTGCCGCGCACGCCCACGCACGCGCCGACGGCATCGACCTTGCTGTCGATGCTCGCCACCGCGAGCTTGGTGCGGAAGCCAGGCTCGCGCGACATGGCCTTGATTTCGATGGTGCGCTCGGCGACCTCGGGAACTTCAGCCTCGAAGAGGCGTCGGATGAAGTCCTGATGCGCGCGGCTGAGGACGATCTTGACCTGGTGGCCCGCATCGCGCACATCGAGCAGGAGGCAGCGCACCCGGTCGCCGGGCTGGAACTGCTCGCCGGGGATCTGCTCGCTGCGCGGCATGAAGCCTTCGGCGCGATCGATCTGCACGATGAGTGCGTTGCCCTCGTAACGCTGCGCTACGCCGGTGACGAGCTCGCCCTGGCGCTTGCTGAACTGGTCGAGCAGGCTGCTGCGCTCATCCTCGCGGAAGCGCTGGATCATGACCTGCTTGGCGGTCTGCGCTGGGATGCGGCCGAGGCCGGCGAGCGGAATGTTCTCGCGTTCACCTGTCTCGAGATCGTTGCGCCAAAGCGTGATGGCCCCGGTGAGACGATCCATCTCGCAGCCGAACTCCTCAGGATCGAGCGAATTGAAATGCTTGCGCGCTGCGCTCACCATGGCCTGTTCCAGATCTTGGATCAGGAGGTCACGGTCGATGCTGCGCTCGCGGGCGATCGATTCGAGGATGCGTAGGGTCTCTTGGTTCATGGTCTGGTCCTTGGCGTGCTGGGTTGACGGGTTGGAAGATTGGTGGAATGTCGCCGCGCAAAAACACATCGAGCCACGGCGGTTGCGGCAACCGCGTGGCTCGTCGCTCTTCGACCACCTGACGGTGGCGTCCTCGGCGCTAGGCGCCCCCTGCCTTCCCGCAAGCGGGGAGCAAGGCGCGACCGACGCCGGCCGACCGAGGATTGACGCGCAAGCGCGCCATCAGCGGTTGGCCGTCGAAGCGGAACCCGCCAGCAGGCGGGCAAGCAGGCTGTCGATGGATCGAAGCATGCGCCGTTTCAACGAAGGGGTGCGAGAGACGAGTCCCGTCGGACGACCCGGCGGGAGGCGGGATTCTAGCGATTTCCCGGTGGCAGCGGAAGAGGCGAACCTCGCCCCTGCCCAACGTAGGATGCACGCATGAACCGTCTTGCCAGCTGTGGAGCGATCCTTGGGGCGTTTGTCATGCTGGTCGGGGCACCCCCCGCTGCCATCGCCCAGGTGCCCGGATTCGGCGGTTTCCCGGGCTCGGCGCCCCTCGGCGAGCCGCAAGACGCCGGGAGCGGCTTGAGCACGGACAAGGTCAAGGTCCGGGCCGTCGCGTCGACCATGAGCCCCCCTGCCGGCGCCGATCTCGTGATCGCGGTCGAACTGTCGATTGCACCCGGCTGGCACGCCTGGCCCAACCAACGCGCCCTGCCGGAGGGCACGGCCGAATTCATCGGTGCCGTCAACACCACGGTGTCGGTCATGAGCGGCGATCCGGCGAAGGCCACGGTGCACGAGAGCTTCACGCAGTGGCCCGACGTGCACACCGTCAAGGCGGACCTGGGCGACGGCGAGCAGTCCTACGCGGTCTTCGAGGGCCGGTCCATCGTCTTCGTCCCCGTCACGATCGCAGCCAGTTCAAGCGGTGCCGTCACGCTCACGGTGAAGACCGGCTTTCAGACGTGCGACGACGCCACATGCCTTGCCCCCGCCGATGTCACCGAGACCATCACGCTGTCGATGGGCGGTACGAACACGACCCCGCCAGCCGGCGATCTCTTCGCGGGCTTCGATCCGTCGGTCTTCGGTCGCATCCGTGGCGGCGAGCAGGCGCCGGTCTCGCTTGAATTCAAGCTCACCGACTCGATCCGCTTCGAGATCGACCCTCGCGGCTCAGGGCTCGTGCTGCTGGCGCTCCTGGCTGCGCTCGGTGGCGTGCTCCTGAACTTCACGCCGTGCGTGCTGCCGGTGATCCCGCTCAAGATCATGAGCCTCTCGCGCGCAGCCGGCACCAAGGGCCGCATGCTGAAGCTGGGCGGCATCATGAGCCTGGGCGTCGTCTTCTTCTGGGTCGCGCTCGGCACGCTGTTTGCGCTCGCGAGCACCGGCATCAAGTCGCTCGAGGGCTTCGCGCAGCTCAATGCGCTCTTCCAGCTGCCGTGGTTC
>SYIB01000161.1 GCA_005798965.1 Planctomycetia bacterium | reverse complement strand
TTGGCGAGCATGCCACGCAGATCACCCTTGAGGTCAAGGTCGACGGTCGCCGGCTGGGGCGCACCGCCATCGATCGCGACGTCGGTGGCGATCGTCAGTCGAGCCCCGGATTCAAGCGATGCGATCGCCGCCGTCAGCCGCATCTTGTCGAGCGCGAGCGAGAGCGACTCGGTCGGTCGCGCCGTGAAGGCGCCGATCGATGCCTCGGCCGTCAGCGCCACGCTGCGCCGGTCGGCACTCAGCTGCACGCCGGTGAGCGTGGCGGCGATGGGGACCACCGCAGCGTCGGTCCAGTCCGCTGCAACCGGTTCGGCACCGGCCAGCACACGATCCATCACCCGCTGCGGCATTGAGCTCGTGATCGAGGCCGAGGGCACGCGGAACGCGCGGCCTTGCTGGCCCGCCGTCGCCGCATCAAGCTGGACCTTGGCCTTCGCCGTGAGCCGCGCGAGCACGGTCGCCAACTCGATGGCGTCGTTCCCGCCTTGCCCCGTCCACGTCAGGTCGACGGTGCCAGGGCCGGCTGCGGCAGCGAGATAGGGACTCTTTGAGAATCGGCCCAGCAGCGCGGTGCCGCTCGAGAGAGTGGCTCGGAGCGTGGCGTTGCCCGACGGCAGGCCGGACGGAGCAACTGCCAGCGCCAACTGCCCCTTGACCTCGACTTCGCCCGGCACGGATGCGGCGACCGTTCCCGACCAATCAAGGTCGCCTGCTGCCGTCCGCGCCGCAGTGCCTTCGATGGCGACGCGCTCCACCACGATGCCGCTGTCGAGGCCCGGACATGCGCTCAACTCCAGGCGATCGAGGCCTAGTTGCAGTTTTCGTGCGTTCACCTCAACAGCGCTCGGATCCTGCGCTGGCGTCAACAACGTGAGTTCTTCGCAAGCGACAGCGAGCCGAGCCGGGCTGGAGAGCCGAACGCCCTCCACCCCCAGCAGCTCAGACAGCCCATCGGCAACCGAGATCGAACCCTTGAGGCCCCGGACCACCGTCCGCGCGGGCGACCACTGCCCTTGCGCGGTGAGTTCCGCGGCAGGCCCCTTGAGCGCCACCTGTGCCGCGACCGAACTTTGGTTGCCATCGAACTGCACCGACAGCACCGGGCGGCCGAGCCCCACCAGCCCGGACAAGCGCTGCATGCGCTCAGGCACGTGAGGCACGCGCGAGAGATCGATCGCATCGACCTGAATCGAGCCGCTCGCGCGCAGCGCCCCGGGCGTGATCGCCCCCGCTGTCGACACGAGTCCGGCAAGCGCCACATCAGCCTTGGCCGCGAAGCCGCTCGCCCCGCCATTCAACGACACCTGCATGCCCTTCGACAGCGCATCCGAGCGGACCCCGATGGTCGTGCCCGCCACATCGAGCCACGCATCGGGACCGATCACGCCGCCGAGCGACATGGGCTCGATGCCGATGGTCGCTGTGAGCGACGTGTTGGCAAGATCGAGTCCGGTGTCACCAGCGGCGAACACAGCACGGTCAATGGTGATCGTGGTGGATGCGGGGCGACGAACCGTGAAGCCAGTTCCAGCGAGCCACTCGTTCCCGATCGTCGCCGCGATGGACGAGCGCTCAAGTTCCATGCGCGCACCGCTCATGCGACCGGCCTCGAAGCGTGGCATGATGAATGCGGCGATCGATCCCTTCGCCGCTCCGCCAGCGAGGGTGAGCTCGATCTGGGCACGGTCAGCAAGGCGCGAGGTGCGCACGCTCATCGTGACATCGCCAAGCATGAGCCCTCCCTTCGCCTGCTCGATGCCGTCCATCACCACGCCCTTCATGGCGACCGTTGCAATTGCCTGAATCGCCTCGAGCGGGCGATCTCCCATCGGCACGACGGCGCGCTCCACACGCAGCGACACCGGCACGTCGTTCATGACCGGCATGCCGAAGCCGCGCATGAGCGGCTTCGCCAGCGTCGTATCGAAGGCCACGCCCTGCACGATCGCCTGGTTGGCCACATCGTCGAGCCGTGCAGTGCCCGTGAGCGTGAAGCGATCGCTTCGTGCAGCCAGCGTGGCCGAGGGGCCATCGAAATCCAGCGTGGCGATGACGGTGTCGCCCAGGTCACGCGCTGCATCGAGACCCGTTCCGTGCAGGAATGGCGCCAACACGGCCGTCGGCACCGCACCGAGGGCGACTTGCCCAGAGGCAGTTGCCTTGCTGGACAGCGCGCCCGTAGGCGTGAGCACGCCGTTCAGTCGCACTCGTCCGGTGGCGGTGCTCGGGGCACTGCCCTGCGCCTCGAGCGAGGCATCGAACTGAACATCGACCGCACGGGCGAGGCTCTCGGCCTTCGCCGTCAGGCCAAGCGATCGCACCACGACCTCCTGCGTGCCCGCGGAGACCGGCACCGCGGTGGCCTTCACGGAGAGGTCGACCCCTGCCGTGGTCGGGGTCAGCGCGCCATCTCGACCGACGAGGTTGCGCACCGTGGCATCGATCTCGAACGACCCACGCTCGCCATCGATCGACGTGGATCCCCTGGCCTTCACGCTGGCGTCGCTGCCGTCGAGCGCAATCGTTGCATTAGCCCCATCGACACGCACCAGGCTGCCCGCACCGAGCGGCTTCACGATGACCTGCAGCGGATCGATCGAGACCTTCGCGCCGCGCAGGATGGACGGCCGCGCGAAAGGTTCCTTCGGCGCCGCGGTCGAGGTGACAGGCTGTGGCGCCGGCGCCGCAGAGGGCTGCAGCAGCTCCATGAGCGTGATCGATCCGTCCGCGCGCGAGGCTGTGTCCACGCTCAAGCCGATGCGCACATCGAGCGGCGCGCTCGATCGCGCGAGGGCGATCAGTCCGTTGTGCACGCGCACCGTGGCGTCGACCGCGTCATGCTCGCCGCTGATGCGGATGTGCACGAGCTGCGGCCCCGACCAGTTCACGTTCGCATCGATCACGGTCACCATGCCGCGAAACTGCGGTGCGATCTGGTCACGCACGATGCCGGGCAGCACCGTGGCGCTCACGATGCTCGGCGCCAGCGCGACCAGCACCACGGCCACAGCCACCCCGACCGCTGACGTGATCGCCAACCTGCGGACCAGCCGCGATGACAAGGCTCCCCTGCTCATCCCCGGATCGTACGGACCGGCGACACGGCGGCTCGATCAGTCCACGGCGACCGGTGCCCGGGTGCCGGCAGGCACGAGGGCCAGCATGCGATCGATCGCCAGTCGCGCCAAGGCGCGCGCCTCGGGGTGGACCGAGATGCGATTGACCACTCGGCCCTGGGCGAGTTCGTCGAGCACCCAGAGCAAGTGCGCCTGGTCGATGCGGTACATCGTCGTGCACAGGCACTGGCAGTCCGAGAGGATCCGCACCTCGACGCCGAGTGCCGCCGCACGCGTCGCCAGCCGGTTGACGAGATGGGTCTCGGTCCCCACGGCGAAGCGCGATCCGGCCGCTGCGGCATCGATCTTTTGGATGATGAACTCGGTCGAGCCCTTCAGGTCGGCCAGGTCCACGACCTCCTGGCAGCACTCGGGGTGCACGATGACCTTCATGCCGGGCTCATTCGCGCGGATCCACGCCACATGCTCGGGGCGGAACAGCTTGTGCACGCTGCAGTGGCCGGCCCACAGCACGACATCCGCATCGCGCAGCTGCTTCGTCGTGAGTCCGCCACCGGGCTTGCGCGGCTGCCAGAGCGCGCACTGCGCCGTCAGCGAAGGATCGGCGGCAGCATCGACCTCGGTCACGAAGCCGCGCGACTTCGCCGTGTTGCGACCCAGATGCTGGTCGGGCAGGAAGAGCAGCTTGACCCGCTCACCCGGCTCGAGCGGCCGCTCGCCCCCGCGAAGCGCCCAGTCGAAGACCAGATGAGCGTTGCTGCTCGTGCAGCAGGCACCACCATGCTGTCCGACAAATGCCTTGATCGCCGCCGAGCTGTTGACGTAGGTGATCGGAATGACCCGCACGCGGTCGCCAGCATGCACTGCGGCAATAGCCT
>SYIB01000160.1 GCA_005798965.1 Planctomycetia bacterium | reverse complement strand
GCCATGAAGGAGAAGAAGGACCGCGTCGATGACGCCCTGCACGCGACCCGTGCGGCTGCCAAGGAGGGCTACGTGCCCGGTGGCGGCGTGGCGTTCCTGCGCGCCATCACGGCCGTGAAGGCCGGGCGCAAGAAGGCTGACGGCGACGAGGCCTTCGGCTTCGACATCGTGGCCGAGGCGCTCCGCGCACCGAGCTGGCAGATCGCGACCAACGCCGGTCAGGACGGCGACGTCACGATCGAGAAGGTGCTCACCGGCCAGGGTGGCTACGGCTACAACGCCGGTACCGGCGAATTCACCGACCTCGTCAAGAACGGCATCATCGACCCGTCGCTGGTCGCCACCACGGCGCTGCTCAATGCAGCAAGCGTGGCTGGCCTCATGCTGACGACCGATGTGCTCGTGACCGAGCTCAAGGACGACGCCGCCCCAGTCGAGGGCGGCATCAACTGATCACGTGTGCGTCTCGGGGGGCCTGGGTCCGCGTGGCCCCGGCCCCCCGTTTCAGTTCCATCGCCGCCGTCGTCGGTGGCTGAATCGGAGCCAGCATGGCCGTCGAACGCTGCTACTACGAGGTCCTCGGCGTCGAGCGCGCCGCCAACGGCGACGAGATCAAGCGCTCGTATCGGCGGCTCGCCATGAAGTGGCACCCCGATCGCAACCCTGGCGATGCTCAGGCCGAAGTTGAGTTCAAGGCTTGTGCCGAGGCCTATGAAGTCCTCGGCGATCCCGAGCGGCGCGCGCGCTATGACCAGCACGGCCATGCGGGACTTCGTGGCACGCCGGGCCACGACTTCAACCGGATGCGTCCGGACGACATCATGGACATGTTCGCTGAGCTCTTCGGCGGCGGTCGGCAACGCGCTCGTCGCGGCCCGGCACGCGGATACGACCTCGAAGAGCAGGTCGAGATCGAGTTGGCCGACGTGCTGATCGGCAAGGACGTCGAAGTCGCGTTCTCGCGGCTCGATGTCTGCACGACCTGTGGTGGCGGTGGCGCCAAGCCCGGCACCAAGCCCAAGCAGTGCACCAGCTGCGGTGGGCGCGGCCAGGTCGAGCAGATCGGGCTCGGTGGCCTCTTCCGCATGGTCAACACCTGCCCCGCGTGCCGTGGCCGGGGCACGGTGATCACCGACCGCTGCGATGACTGCCGCGGCCAGGGCCGCATCAGCAAGCGCCGCAGCCTGCGCGTGAAGATCCCCGCAGGCATCGATGATGGCCAGGTCATCCGCGTCACCGGCGAGGGCGAGCCCCCGCCGCCCGAAGCGAGCCCCATGGGCCAGGGCGAGCGCGGTGACCTCCATGTGGTCGTCCGGGTCAACGAGCACGAATCATTGACGCGCCACGCCAACGAACTCATCATGGCGCGCGAACTCTCGCCCGCGCAGGCAGCACTCGGCGCCACCATCGAGATCGAGTCGCTGGATGGCCCCGTCGAGGTCGAGGTGCCTGCGGGCACGCAGCACGGTGAACTCGTGCGCGTTCCGGACCGCGGCTTGCCCTCGCTGCGCTCGCCGCGCAGGGGCGACCTCGTGGTCGGCTTCACCATCCGCGTGCCGGAGGAGCTCACGCCGCGCCAACGCGAGCTCTACACCGAACTCGCCTCGATCGAGGGCGATCCCGTGCATGAGGGTTCGCGCAGCGTCTGGGCCAAGATCAAGGACACCTTCACGGGATCATGAGCATGGACACCACCGAACCCAAGCCCGATGCCGCCAACGGCGAACCGGTTTCCCCCAGCATCGATGCCCTGCAGGACGAACTTGCCCGCAAGCATGATGCTTACCTCCGCGCGCTTGCCGAGGCGCAGAACATCCAGCGCCGATCGATCGAGAACGAAGCCCGCGCGCATCACTCGGGCGTCGTGCAGGTCGCCAACTCGCTCGTGCCGGTGCTCGAGAACATGGACCTCGCACTCGCCCAGGACCTGTCCATGATGGAGCCGGCCAAGCTGGCTGCGGCCGTCACGATGTTGCGCACCGAACTCCTCAAGGCAATCGAGAAGCACGGCATCATGCGCATCGATCCCGCGCGCGGCGATGCATTCGACCCTCACTGTCATCAGGCGGTCATGCAGCAACCCGCGGATGGGGTTGCGCCGGGCTGCGTCGTGCAGTGCTTCCAGTCGGGCTATCGCCTCGGCGATCACATCCTTCGCAGCGCGAAGGTCGTGGTCAGCCCTTCGGAGTGAACCATGCCGACCTACGAATATGCCTGCAGGGCCTGCGGGCATGAGTTCGAGGAGTTCCAGTCCATCAAGGCCGATCCGATCCGCGCATGCCCGCGCTGCCACAAGCGCAAGGTCGAGCGCAAGATCGGGATCGGCGGCGCCGTGATCTTCCGTGGCGGCGGCTTCTACGAGACCGACTATCGCAGCGCCGACTACGAGCAAGCGAAGAAGGTCGATACGGCACCGACTGCCGGCGCAGGTGCCGAAACCACCGCGAGCGGTGCTTCCAGCTCCGGGAAGGAAGAGAGCAAGGCTGCCGGCAACGACGCTGCCGGAACGAACTCGACCGATGCCACCAAGGCCAGTGGGCCTTCGAAGCCCGCCACGACCGAGTCCCCATCAGGCAGGGCAACCTCGCCAAGCGATCGCGCGCGCCGTGAATCAGCCAGCCCATCGGGCAGCGCTCCGGGCGATGGCGGCTCGTCGGCTGGTCGCGCTTCGGGTGGTCGCAAGAATCATGCACGCGAAGGCCGCGGAGTCGGCAACGTGCTGCAACTCGGTCGCGCAAAGGCGAGCGGGTCGAAGGCTGCATCCAAGCCCGCCCGTGCATCGGCGAGCAAGGGTTCCAAGCGCAAGGGCCGCTGATCCGACCACGGGCCCTCGTGCGCAAGCGGCGCTGAGCCTGCATCGGCCCATCATCCCGCTTCAGGTAGCCTCACCCCATGGCCTTCAATTGGCGCGCGCGCATCCTCGAACATCTGGCGCACGCCGCCTATCGCCCAACCCGGCTTCGTGAACTCGAGCGCATGATCCGTGTGCCTGATGCGGAGTCGACGTCGTTCCGTGAATCGATGCTCGGTCTGCAGGATGAAGGCGCCATCGAGATTGCCGGCGATGACACGGTCCGCCTGCCGCGCATGGGCGAGGAGATCACGGGGCGCATCCGCATCACCATGCGCGGTGATGGCTTCGTCAAGCCCGAGCGCCCCACCCGCGAAGGAGACCTCTTCGTGGCAGGCGGCGCCACGATGGACGCCATCAGCGGCGACCGGGTGCGCGTGCGCGTCTCGCGCCGCACGGATCACTACGACCGCCCGTCCCAGTCCGACCGGCCGACCGGCCGCGTGGTTGAGGTGCTCGAGCGTGCGCAGACCCGCTTCGCCGGCACGCTTGAGAAGGACGGTCGCCAGTGGATCGTTCGGCCCGATGGCCGCAAGCTCGATGGCCCTGTCATCGTGCGCGATGCAGAGAGCAAGGGCGGCAAGCCGGGCGTGAAGGTCGTCTTCGATCTGATCCGGTTCCCCACCGAGCACCGCTGGGCAGAGGGTGCCATCGTCGAGGTGCTCGGCGAGGCCGGCCAGCCCGACGCCGAGACGCGGAGCGTCATCATGTCCTACGGGCTGCGCGAGTCGTTCCCGGATGATGTGAGCGCGCAGGCAGCTCAGCTCGCCCGCGAGTTCGCCACCGAGCAGGAGTCAGGATGCTGGCCCGACCGACTCGACCTGACGAGCGAGCTGACCTTTACGATCGATCCGCCGGATGCGCGCGACTACGACGATGCGATCTCGATCGCCTGGGACGATGAGCGCCAGGAGTGGGCACTCGGCGTGCACATCGCCGATGTTGCGCACTTCGTGCATGCGGGGTCGCCCTTGGACCAGGAGGCGGCGGCCCGTGGCAACAGCACCTACCTGCCACGTCGCGTGCTGCCCATGCTGCCCGAGGCACTCTCCAACGGCGTCTGTTCGCTGCAGGAAGGCGTGGCGCGGCTCACGCGCAGCGCCATCGTGAACCTCGATACCAAGGGCCGCATCACCGGTACCCGCCTGGCCGCAAGCGTGATTCGCAGCCGCAAACGCATGACCTACCTCGAGGCGCAGGCGGTGATCGACGGCGACCTCGACGAGGCCACACGCCATGCAAAGACCGAGCCGGTGTGGCCGCCCGAACTGATCGAGGCACTCAAGCAATGCGACCGGCTGGCCAAGGTGCTGCGCAAGCGCAGGCTGGACGCTGGCATGATCACGCTGAGCCTGCCCGAGAGCGAACTCGTCTTCGACGAGGATGGCCGCGTGAAGGACGTCGTGCCGGAGGATGACGCATTCACGCACACGCTGATCGAGATGTTCATGGTCGAGGCGAACGAGGCGCTTGGGCGGACGTTCGCCGACATCACGGTGCCGCTCATCCGGCGCGTTCACCCCGAACCGGCGACGACTGAGTTCACGGCACTCAGGCTCGCCGCGCGCACCGTCGGTCGCCGCCTTCCTGACGAGCCAACGCGCCACGACCTGCAGTCGATCCTCGACCAGACCCGTGGCACCCCGGCCGAGCGCAGTGTGCACTACGCCGTGCTGCGGAGCATGAGCAAGGCGATCTACAGCCCAGCCATGATCGGCCACTTCGCGCTCGCCAGCGAGCACTACACGCACTTCACGAGCCCGATCCGCCGCTATCCCGACCTCCTCGTGCACCGCGCGATGGATGCCTACCTCGCGGAGACCGACAACGGAGCGCATCCTCCGGGCGGGCGGGCCAAGCGCGACCTTGCCGCACGGCTCATGGGCGATCCAGGCATCCTTGCCGAGGAGAAGCTCATCGAGTTCGGCCAGCACTGCAGTTCGACCGAAGTGCAGTCGGAGGGCGCCGAGCGCGACCTGCGCACCTTCCTGGTCCTGCAATTCCTGCAGCAACACCACATGGGCGACGAACTGCCGGCGGCCGTGACCGGACTGTCGCCCGGGGGCAACGGCCTCTTCATCACGCTTGAGAAGTACTTCGTCGATGGCTTCGCCAAGAGTGCCGAGCTCTCGGCCAACAGCGGCCGCACCGAGCGCTGGGAAATCGATGAGTCGAGCGGGCGCCTGCGCTCGCAGCGCTCCGGCGCACACATCGGCGTGGGCGACCGCGTGACGGTGCGCATCATGTCGATCGACACGGCGGCTCGCCGCATGGAACTCCTGGTCACGAGCACGCTGCAGAGTGCAGCGAGCGCCCTGCCCACCGTGCGAGGCGATGGATTCCGCGACTTCACCAGCGGTCGTGGCGGAAAGAAGAAGGCCAAGGGGCACAAGAAGGGCTTCAAGCAAGGCCGTCGCGGCAAGAAGAGCTGGTGAGAGCGAATCCATGATGCATACCCGGGCAATCTTCGTGATCGTCATCGCGAGCATCCTGCTCCTGCTTGGGGCGCGCGACCTTTCCGAAGCCACATCCATGGCGACCATTCACTTCCGCAAGGGCTCTGGCTCGGCCGAGACGCTCTTCAACCTCTCCTCCACGCGCTTTTACGATGGCGCCGGGAGCAGCAAGACGCTGCTCACCATCAGCGGCGACCGCGTGTACGAGGGAGCAGGTACCGTCAAGACCCTCCTGACCGTGCGCGATGGGCGCGTGTACGAGGGCGCGGGCACGGTCAAGACGCTCTACACCATCAAGGATGGACGGGTGTACGAGGGGGCTGGCACGGTAAAGACGCTGTATACGAGCCGCGACCGACGGCTCTATGAAGGCGCCGGCACGGCAAAGACGCTCATGAACTGGGACGGTGGGCTGAGCGAGATCGAGTTCGCGGCTGTGGTCTGGCTGTGGACCCGCCGCGATTGAGCCGGGCCAACGCCAGGCCGCGTCGCGGCAGCACCTTGGCTCTGGACGTGCTGCCGCTCGGCATCGCCCAACTCATCACGCCAAGCACTCGCGCCAGAAGTCGCGCACGCGCTCGCGTGAGCGCTGGTCGGCACGCTGCTGATAGACCGTGCCATGGGCAGCATTGTTCGCCTCGGGGTTCGTGAAGGCATGCACCGTGCCGCCGTAGGCACAGACCTCCCAGTCAGCCTGGCGTGCACCCATCTCTGCGGCGAAGGCCACGAGCTGGTCAGGCGTGGCCATCGGGTCGTCGTACCCGTGGAGCGCAAGGACCTTGGCCGTGATCGGCGTGGCAGGAACCGCTGTTGATTCCATCGCCAATGGTGTGGATGACGGCGATGACAACGGCGCAAAGAGCGCATGGAATGCCGCAACGCCTCGCAGGCCCGAGATGCCGTGACGGGCCGCATCGAGCACGCACAGGCCGCCGAAGCAGAAGCCCATGGCTCCCAGCCGCGTGGCATCGGCACCGCCGATCGTGCGTACCGCCGCAAACGCCGCATCAAGGCGTCGCTTCAGCAGCGATCGGTCCTGCATGAACGGCGTCATGAGGGCCGAGCACTGCTCGTTGGTCGTGCCGAGCTTGCCGGCACCGTACATGTCGGCCGCGAAGCCGATGTAGCCAAGGTCAGCAAGCTTGCGCGCCTCGTCGCGTACGAAGTCATCATGGCCACGCCAAGCATGGAAGACGAGTACCACCGGATGGTGCGAGCCGGCATCGGGTGCCGCCATGAAGCCTCGGAGTTCCGTGCTGCCATCGTGGTAGGTGATCTCGCTGGTGCGCATGGCTGGGAAGGTAGCGTCGTGCAGGCGCATGGGGCGCTCGACCTTGCGCTCGCTTGAGCCCCTACCGCGCAATCGCGTCGCCCCTTCTCTGGCGATTCGAAAAACTCGCACCGAAGTTCAGGAGGCTTTCCAGGAGTGCCGCGCGAAGCGTGCGATGATGACTGCGGCTTTCTTCCATCCGGGGACCTTCCATGCGTCATGACTCCACGTCTTGGCCACGGCCTTGTGCCGCGGTCGTCGTTCTTGCACTCCTCATCGCACTCTTGAGCCACGTGGGCATGGCGCATGGAGGGACAACCCTGGCTGCACATGTGCCACGGACTGCGGCACCGCCCGCCCCAACGACCTGGCGCGTGCACCAGGAGCTCGGACCATGCCCTGATGCACCACCACTCGGCCGGACCGTGGCCATGCATGGCCCGTGGCTCTTCATGGGTTCGTGGCATGACCACGACCTCGGACTCACGCCACCCGTCGTGCATGCAACCCGGATGAGCAACCAACGTTGGTCCTGCGAGACGCCGATCGAGCATCCTGCGCTCGATCCGCACGCCGGCTTCGGTCGTGCGATCGCCATGCATGGCGACCTGCTCGCCATCAGTGCACCACATGAAACCATTCAGGGCCTGCACGCAGCTGGCGCCGTGCATGTCTTTCGGTACCGCGACGATGGGTGGCGCCACATCGGCACGATCCATGCTCCCGTCCTTCAAGGCGGTGCTGAGTTTGGGGCCTCGGTCGCACTCCACGGCCAGCACCTGATCGTGGGCAGCCCGCGCTGGGACCAGGGGCCTCTTGGCTTCGATGAAGGCCGTGCCGATCTCTACACCATCGGTGCGTCCGACATCGAGCACCGTGCTGCGCTGCACTCCGCCACACCAGTTCAAGGTGGCCGCTTCGGCTTCTCGGTAGCCATCAACTCGACCATGTTGGCTGTCGGTGCGCCGTGGGAGCCGGGCGTACCTGCAAGCACTCGTGGCGGTGCCGTCCACCTTGGCTGGATTCCGGCTGTCGAGCAGCCCATGCCGTGGGTCACGGATCGCCTCGGCTCACGTGCCGCCGATGAGTGGCTTGGCTGGTCGATCGCGCTGACGGATCGTGAACTGGTCGTTGGTGCGCCGCGTGCCGATGGTGGTGCGCTCAGTCCATCGACGATCGGACGTCGGCGCGGCTGTGTCGTCATCGCACAACTCACCTCAAGCGGACTGCTCTGGGATGCGCAAAGGGTGTGGGGCTTCGGGCACCCAGAGGAACACGTCGGGCTGTCCGTCTCTGCCTCGTGCGACTGGATCCTCGCGGGGGCCCCAACGGCAAGCGATGCCGAGCCGCTTCAGGGTGCCGTCTACCTCATCAAGCGAACATCATCAACTCCCAGCAACAACGGGCGCTGTCCTCGTTGGCGAGCCATGCAACGAATCGTCGCGCCAAGCCCGAGCGAGGGCGAAGGCATCGGCGCAAGCGTGGCCATCTCGGGCCCGTGGGCAGCAGGAGCCCGCACAGGCGATCCCGAACGACCCATCACCCCGGGTGCGTGCCTGGTGCTCTCACTGGATTGGGTACAGCCGCTCGATGACCTCGCGCCAGCTCTCAGCGCTCTCGCATGCAATGAAGGCATCCTTCACGGACCGCGCGTCGGGGTGGTGGGCTGCGAACTTGATGCCGAACTTCCGCATGTGGCGGCTCGTGGTCCGATCGCCATGGATGATGCTGGCCAATCGATAGTGCTCGAGCAGGACATCCCGCTGCTCGGCCACCGTGGGCATGGTGGGCTCACGGCCGGCCATCATGTCGCGTGCCTGCCTGAAGATCCACGGATTGCCAATGCATCCGCGTGCCACGCTCACCCCCGCCACGCCGCACTGGTCGATCATGGCAAAGATGTCCTCCACTCCCCAGATGTCACCGCTGCCGAAGATCACGCACTCCGGCCGTCGGCGCACCAGGTCCTCAAGGAACTCCCAGCGCCCGGGCCCCTCGTAGCGCTGCTGCACGGTCCGGCAGTGCACCGTCGTCCATGCATAGCCCAGCTCGTAGACCGCATCGAACACGGTCCAGAATCTCCGTTCCGAATCGGGCGAGTCATCCCAGCCCCTGCGCAGCTTGACGGTGCATGGAACACGTCCATCCACGGCATCGATCACGGCGCGAAGCACGGGAATGGCCTCATCGGCATGGTGCAGGAAATGCCCGCCACGGGAAGCACTCTTGATCTTCTTGACCGGGCACGCCATGTTCACATCGATCACGTCGTAACCCATGCGCACCAGGATGTCGGCGCCTTCAGCCATCTCCTCCGGCGTGGTCCCCATGATCTGACCAGCGATCGGGTGGTCATCGGTGCTCGCAGCGATGTTGTCCTCGATCTCCCCCATGCCGCACTCGGTCGCAATGAGGTCAGGATCTTCCTTGCGGCGCCCTTTGCCTCCATTGATGAGCGTCCGATCAAGCAGCGCCTCGGTCACGCAGAATGGACACCCATGCCGGCGCGCGATCAGCCGCATGGCGCCATCGCTGTACCCAGCCAGTCCGGCCTGGAAGAACGGAGCGTCGAATCCAGGAACCAGCGCCGTCACGCGCGGATCGGCCTTGGCCAAGCGCGCTGTCTCCGCGATCGCCCGCGAAAGTCGACGTGGGGGCAGGTCGGATGGCGACAGGTTCACACTCACACGGCCAGTCTACGACTGGCACTGGCTACACTCCGTCCATGCGCTTCGCACCCGTTGCCTGCCTGCTGCTGACTGGCTGCGTGAACACTGTCGACCTGACCAAGGCCACGCGGCCCTACCCCGTCGGCCGACCGCAGGCCGCCGTCGAGCAAGTGCAGATCGTGCAGGAGAACGAGGCCATCCGCATCACGAATGGCACCGCCCAGACCTGGAACGGCGTGAGCCTTTGGGTCAATCGGCGCTTCGTGAAGGATGGCGTCACGATCCCAGCGGGCGGCACCGTCCAGGTTCCCCTGAGCGAACTGCGCGATCAGTGGGGCGAGCAGCCCTATCCACGCGCACTCTTCCGCAGCCGCCAGCCCACGCCGATCGTGCTCGTCCAGTTGGAACCTGCGCCTGACCAGCCCCTCATCGGGCTCGTCGTCGTCACGCCCCGCGAGAGCGCACTGCGCTGAACGGCCGCACCGCCATCAGCCGCCGCACGCGCCCCACGCCTCAAGCATGACGCCCAGGTCGAGTCCATCGACCACACCGTCGTCGTTGAGATCAGCCGCAAGACCAGTGCCAGTCTCAGACCATGCCGACAGCAGCGGCGCGAGATCAGTTCCATCGACGATGCCATCACCGCTGAGGTCCTGAGCACAGCCGGCCCGGAGCACCACGACCTCGCCACCGCCCGCGGCGATCTGAACCACGCGACCCAATCCTGCCGGCGGCGTGTTGGTGCCAAAGCCGGTGGTCCCCCAGACGCGCACACTTCCGCTGATCTCCAAGGCGACCACATGATCCTTGCCACACGCGATCTGCGTCACCAATCCGAGGTCGGCCGGCTGCGCCGGTGCACCAGCACCCCACGAGCGCACCGTGCCATTCAGGCGAAGCGCATGCGCATGATCCGCCTCAGCCGTGATCTGCTGCACTGGGCCGAGGTCGATCGGCACGATCGCTTCGCCGGAACCGCTGCCACCCCACGCTCGCAACGAGCCGTCGGCCACAATCGCGAACGACGATTCGGTGCCTGCGGCAATCGACTGGACAGCACCCAGATTGCCTGGCACGTTGCACTGCCCTCGTTGATTCTCGCCCCATGCACGGACCGATCCGTCGATGCAGAGGGCCAAGGTGTGAAATCCGCGGGCTGCGACCTGCACGGCCGGCGGCAGGTCCGACGGCACGGCCGTGATCCCGTTCAGGGTCGCGCCCCAAGCGCGCACGGAACCACCAATCTCAAGCGCCACCACATGACTGGCACCGAGCGCAAACTGCGCCACGGGCCCGAGATCCATGGGCACAGCGCACATGCCATCGTTGCAGAGTCCACCGATGCTGAAACTGCCGTCGTCACGCAACACAGCCGTGTGCGAGGTGTACGTGACACCGACCTGCTTCACCGCACCAGCCCCGATCGGGACTTGCGCCTGTGCGTAGGTGTTGTTGCCCCACGCCGAAACGCGACCATCATCATGCACGGCAACACCATGGGTATCACCGACGGCGATCGACGCCACACCGGTCAGCGCACCAGCTTGACTCACTTGGCCGAAGGCGTTCCAGCCCCAGCCGCGGACACGACCATCAGCCAGAAGCGCCACGGTGAAGGAGTTGCCAGCCGCCACCTGCTGGACCGAGCCAAGATCTGGGGGCACAGCCAAGGCACCGGACGCACTCGATCCCCAGCACCGAACCGAACCATCGGCGAGCAATGCGACCGCGTGCCTCACACCTGCGCTGACCTGGACGGCCGGCCCCATGCCTTCCGGCACTGTGCATTGCCCATTCAAGTTGCTGCCCCAGCATCGCACCGAGCCATCCTTGAGGACGGCAATGGTGAAGAAACTCCCGCAGTCGAGCCCGACCACGCCCGCCAGATCCGCTGGAACATCGCACTGGCCGCTCGAATTGTCGCCCCAGCATCGGACGGTGCCCGTCACGGTGATCGCTGCGCTGAAGGCGTCACCTGCAGCAACGGCGATGCACGGGCCGAGGTCCGCAGGAACGGTGCACTGGCCACTCGTGTTGCGACCGAAGCACTGCACGCTGCCATTGGTGAGGAGCGCCACCGTGTGGTGATGACCGCCGGCAACCGACACTGCGGCACCAAGGTCCACCGGCACGTTGGCCTGCTTGTCGTTGTCCGAGCCCCAAGCTGCGATGAGACCGCCGTCCAGGACGACGAGTGAGTGGTAGAAGCCCGCTGCTGGCTTGAGCGCCGGCTCGGCGCGATCAATGTTGGACGAGCCGCTGAACCCCCAGCCAACCAACCGCTGCGCATGGGCGGCAGGCGACCACGCCCCGAGCGCAAGCATCATGGTCCCTGCGGCGATGACGGCAATGTTCAACATGGCGCAACCTTTCAGCCGGCTCCAGGCGAAGGCCCGCTAGCCTAAAACTAAACCAAAGAGCGCGACTGCTCAAGTTCAGGCCGCAAAAAGTCCGGTTTTTACAATGTGCACCCGCAGCGCTCAGAACCCGACCTGGTTCTGGTTGCCCTGCTTCACGATCGTCTTTTCGTCCTCCCAGACCACCCGATTCGTGGCCGTGTCGACCAGAGACATCTGGAAAATGTAGGCGACCTGACGGGTGCTGCCGGCCTTTGTGCGGTCGAACAGGATCTTGCCGCTGAGGGTGAAGTCAGGCAGCTCGATCGGCTGGCGATCGGTGCCCTCCTGGAATCGCGCCATCTGGTTGGCCTGGTCGCCGAGAGGGTCCTCCTTCGCGTTGCCCAACGTGAGCTGTTGCGTGACCTGTGCGCGACCACCCTTGAGCAGCGCCACTCGGATCTTCTTCACGAGCTCATCGGTGTCGAACTGCGTATCGGTTCGGTTCTCGACCTTGCTGATGCCCAAAAGCGCAGGCTGATGCGCGGCCTTGGACAGCACGCCGGCTTCGACCATGGAATTGACCATGGCATCGGCCGCGCTCGTGAAGTCCTGGATGTCCACCTTGTTCAGGCTGACGATGAGTGCGGTGCCCTGTGGGTCCTGATACTGGGCGTTCTGGCAACCAGCGAGCAAGGCAAGTGCGGCCGGGACGGTGATGGCGATGCGGTGCATGAAGTGCTCCGTTGAAGGATTGGCGTGACGAATCAGTTGTTCGGGGTAAAGGGCTGCTTCTCGTCGCTGAGCTTGAGCACCCAGCGCGAGCAGGTCCGGGTGGGAGCGACGGCGCCGAGCGTGATCGTCTCCTGCGGCTTGATGAAGCGGTTCTGCCAGGTGGCCGTGGCCGAGTCGATCTTCATGCCCTGCGCGTCGTACCACTCGAAGAGGTAGTTGAAGCGCTGCGGATTGAGCTGGTCGCTGCGCACGTCGATCTGCACCTTCATGGTGCCATCATCGAGCTTGCCTTCGCGCACGTTGTCGACCGTGGCCTTGTACGCAAGCCAGCCATTGGTGACGACGCTGGTGTAGCCGCCATTGCCATTGGACGTGTAGGTGTTCGTGGTGTTGCAGCCCAGCGACAGGAGCAGGGCAGCGACGGCGTGCGATGCAAGGACGCGACTGGTCATGGGATGCCTCCAAGTGTACGGACGGCGCATGGACGGCCCACTGCCGTCCCGCGAAGATGGACGATCGTTGAGTGCCCGACCGGGCATTCGATGGGCCCGATGGCCTCGCCGCCATCGATGGCGATCATGATGCGCCGGTCAGGCGGCACCGGGACGCGCGCCGAGAGCACGCGCTTGGGCAGTGTGGTCCACGTCCGCAGATCCGCACTGTTCAGGCCGACCTGATAGAGCGCGCCGGCGACGGCGCCCCAAGTGCCCAGATGTTCCTGCAACTGCCAGGTCAGGATCGCCTTGGTCGCGCTCGAGAGCAGCGTGGCGGTGATGATGGCAGGGAGCTCGTCGTTGAACTGCCGCCCCCACGCGGAATCGATGTCAGTGAGCAGCGACGAACGAACGCTCTGTTCCCCCGCCGTCACGGTGAAGCCCGCCGGCCCCATCTGCCTGAAGACCGGTTCGGGGAAGGCGGCGCCCACATACGGCACCTCGGCAATGAAGAGCGGGATGTCGATGCGGAGCTCCTTCAGGCTCGGGGCGAGCCCTGATTCCAGCACGACCCACGCCATGTCAGGCATGCCACGGCCTGCGAGCGCGGCCTCGACCATCGCAAGATCCTCCATCGCATGGGCCCGATCGGTCTCGGGCAGCATGGCTGCCACGCGCTCGAAGGCCTGTCGCGCCTGGTCAAGATCGCTGGCCCGGCCGGTCGACCAGAACCACGCACCGCGCAGGAAGGTCACGTATGGAACGGCATAGTCGGCGTACCCCTGCATCCCGCGAACCGGCGCATAGGCGGTTCGCGCTTGCGAACTGAAGACCGGATCCCGCTGCGCTGCAGTCACGTTGTAACTGCTTGACCGTGCGCGCTCGTCGACCTTGGCCTGCAGTTCCGTGATCCGCTTGGCGTTGCGCTCCACTGCATCCTGCTGCCAGAGCCACGCACGGTTGAGTTCAACGCCCGCCTCGCCAACGCGACCGACCGACCAGTAGTTGATCGCCTGCAGCGCGTTCATCATGATGCGGTCGATCGGGCGCCCGCGGAAGGGGCGCACGGTCTGGTTGGTCACCAGCGCCGCTGCTTCTGCGCTGATGCTGACCTCCGCCTTCTCGTCGAGGTAGGGCCGGGCGATCGCATAGGCCGCGTCGAAGCTGCGCACGCTCCCACCGGTGTCCCCGGCCGACTGCAGAACCTCGCCGGCCTCGAGATGGAAGACCAGCGCATTCACGCTGTCCTTGGCGAACTCCTGCTCGACCTGGAGCATCTGGTCGGCTGCCTTGGTCCAGTCGGCCTGCGCGAACGCGACATCGACCTCGCGCATGCGGTGGTTGTGGCTGCACGCGGACAGGAGCACGGCTCCAAGAACCGCCAATCGCATCGACCACCGTGTGGCGCGCCTGCGCGGCATAGGTGATGACCTCAGGGAACGGGCACGATCGGCACGGCGGCACCGCCACCGAACGGCCACCACGGAGCTGGCACCAGGGTCGGTGCTTCATCCGTATCAACCTTGATGTCCGACTGCTGGTCGATGACCATGCGCGAATTGCGTATGTAGTCCGCCGTCGCGCGGATGCGATCGACCTCGGCGTCGTTGAGCGCCTGGCCACGCTTCAGGCCCTCGAGGAAGGCCGCCTGCTCCTGCCATCGCGCGAACGCCTCGGGGGTCATGCGAAGGCCAACTTCGAGCTGCATGCCCGCCTTCACAAGCACGTTGCGCTCCCACGGCTCGAAGCCGGATCCGCTCACGCGCACCTTGTGGGGGCCTGGCGTCATGTCGAGCGATTGGCCGTGCTGACCGATCACGAACCCATCGACCTCGACCGTGGCGGCGACGGGGGCGACGTCATAGTCGGTCCGCGAGACCACGTATTGCCCGTTCGACTGGTCAAGGAAGATGCCCGGCACGCGCAGGTCCTGCATCACTGCACGGATCACCACGCCGCTCGCAGGCGATGCGGCGGCAGCGAACGCCGCGCTCGTTGCCGCCTTGGTCGAGGCATCCTGCGCGACTTGATTGCCGCAGCGCTGGATGAGTGCATCGAGCGGATTGACCTCCTGCTTCAGGCCGGGTGTCTCGCGCACGACTGTTGACTGCTGCGCCGTGCCCGCTCCATACACCAAGCCGGTGCCGATGCCGGTGAGCCGGTAGGTCACGGTGAGCGTCCAGGTCGTCGCCTTGCTCTCGATCCCCTGCCCCTTGAAGTCGCTCGACGCAGGCTGGTACGAGGTCAGGCTCGCCAGCAGCATCGCTTCGGCTCCCATGGCTCGCGCGAGCGAGGCAGCGTTGGCCTCATCGCTCAGGATTCGGTCCAGCTGCTTCTGCGGATCGGTCTCGGTCCCCGCGTTCTCGCCCTTCGTGGCGAATCGCGCCACTGCATTGAGGAGGTCCTCGCGGCTCATCACCGCGAAGCGCCGCGGATCGAGTCCCGCGACGATGAAGTCGTTCATCACCATGACTTTGTCCGCCGGCACGGCGGCGCGGTCCTTCACGAAGACTGCCGTCCGGAGCGGGCGATCGGGCAGTGGCTGCTCGGGCACGCCGCCCGTGCCGCCCACGCCGCCGAGGGCGCCATCAGCAGGCAACGCCGAGACCACGCGCTTGGCAAGATCCTTGGCCAAGGCGACTGCCACATCACGCACCATCGGCTCGGTCACGGCGCCGCCGCGCACTTCGCGCCCGCTTGGATCGGACAGCACCGTATTCGCCGAACCCTCTCCGGTCACGCTCGCCTGCACGGCACCGGTCGAACTGTCGTAGAGGGTCGCGCTTGCCGTCAAGCGCACGGTGCGGCGCGTCATCGCCTGATCGACGCCCGGGAAGGTCGCACGCTCCTCGCGATCCTGGAAATCATCGACCGTCGTGACCAGCAGGAGCCGTGAGCCCTTGATGCGACCGGGCTGCGCCGCCTCAGGATCGTTGGGATCGACATTGCCGCTGCCGGTGAAGTCCTGTTCCTTCTGCAGCGCATCCATGTCGCTGCGTGCAACCGCCTGGAAGCGGCCTGTGGCCATGAACTCGGGGATGAGCTGCGCCGCGAACGAGTTGACAAGCCGATTCAGCTCGACCGGCTGTCCGCGCTGCGCTGCACCATCGGTGGCGGCCGGCGACACCTTTGGCTGCGCGATGGCGAGTGCGGGCTTGGCGGGCGCCTGGGCGAATGCACCTTGGACGGCGACGAGTGCCAGGACGGCACCGACGAACGTGGCGAGTCTGCTTTGCATGGATGGGTTCCCTGGACGGCGGACCTGGACCAACGACCGGATCGATTCGATGGACTGTGGACCTGTGGCGGGCTGCGCCCCGGGCAACGCCCCGGATGGCAGGCGAGACTCAGGCAAGACCGAGCCGACGGCGCTTCTCGTCCCATTCGGCCTGCTCGCGCTTGTTCTGCGTTGCCAGCGGGGTGCCGGTTCGCATGGATTCGATTTCGAGCCGGGTGAGGTGCATGGCCTCGAGCCGGTAATCCTCGAAAGCCTCGCACGCCTGCGGAACGATCGGCTTGAGCATGTCGTACATGGCCCGGGCGTAGTCCTGGATCTCCTGCTGGGCGTGGGGATCCATGCGCAGGCTGAGGAAGTGGAAGATGTTGTGCAGGTCGCACTTCCAGTACCACTCGGTGTACACGCTCACCGGCAGTGCCGTGCGGGCGAGTTCGCGTGCCACACCCTTCTCCGTGAGCTGCAGGTATTCCTGATAGTGGGCTTCGGCCTTCTCAAGCAGCTGCAGGAAGTCCTCCGCCGTGCCCGCATCGATGGGCTGGTCGCCGCCCTGCCGATTGCTCGCGCTCTGCTTGCGCACCATCTCCGGGCTCGGTCGGTAGAACCGATCCGGCACGATCGAGTAGCGCGCGCTGTACTCGTTGACGTTCGCTGTGCGATGGCGGATCCACTGCCGCGCGATGAAGATCGGCATCGCGATGTGGAACTTGAACTCGACCATCTCGAACGGGGTCGAGTGGCGATGGCGCATCAGGTACCGCACCAGGCCTCGGTCCTCGCTCACCTGCTTCGTGCCCTGCCCGTAGCTCACACGCGCTGCCTGCACGATCGCGAAGTCGCCGGTCTTGCCTTCGGGCACCATGCGCGGCATGCAATCGACCAGGCTCACGAATCCATGGTCGTGCACCTTGATGTCCCACCGCGAGCTGCCACCCATCACGTCCACCATGGGACCCTCGGGCGCAACGCGGGTGAATCGTTCTCCGGCCTCGATGTGCTGCGTCATGGCACCGGAAGTGTCGCAGAAATCAGGGCGCCGTTGGCGCGGTTTTCACAGCGAAATGCACCCGGTGGAACGCCTCGATCCAGCCATTGACGGCCTCGAGCGTGCCGACGCCCGTGGCCTTGCCACCGGTCGAGAGCCGCGGCGCGCCAACACCCGTGGGGTCCGTGCTCACCACAACCATCCAGGCCTCGCTCCAGGGCTCGAGCCCGCCCGGGCATGCCTCGTCAATCGATGCGGGCCAGCGGCCATCGCCAGCCGGCAGCACGTCGCACGCGACGGTCGCCGTCTGGGCCAGGTCCTTGGGCCACTCACCGGTTGCGGCGGCCGCACACAGCATGCGCCAGGCCGTGGAGCGCAGTTGCCGATCGGCGATCACGGCCCGCTCGCGCACGCCTGAAGTCACGATGCCGCCCCAGACGAAGGCGAACGCACTGAGCAGCACGAACAGCACCGCAAAGACGATCGCCAGCCGCCGCCCGCCTGTGGTGGATGACGACTGCTCCATCATCACGCCTTGACCGCCGGGGCCACGATGCGCTTGCGGTGTGGATCCGCCTCGGGAACGGCGTCGAGCAGTTCCTTCGTGTACGCCTGCTTGGGCGAGCGGATGACCTCGTCGCGGGTGCCCATCTCCACGATCCGGCCTTCGCGCATGACCGCAATGCGGTGGCAGATGTGATGGATCACCGCCATGTCATGGCTGATGAAGAGGTACGAGAGCCCACGCTCGTCCTGAAGGTCTTTGAGCAGGTTGAGGATCTGGCTCTGGATGCTCACATCGAGCGCACTCGTCGGCTCATCGCACACGATCAGGTCAGGATCGAGCGCGAGCGCACGTGCGAT
>SYIB01000159.1 GCA_005798965.1 Planctomycetia bacterium | reverse complement strand
TGATGGGATACCTGCCGTTTTACCATCTTGTGCGTGTTTTCGCGGGTCTGCACCGACTTGCCCTCGTTGCGGGCGGCATCCATGATTTCCTTGCTCAGGCGCTGGGCGATCGGCTTGCCCTTCTCGTCACGCGCCGAACCGATGATCCAGCGGAAGGCCAGGCTCTGCGCGCGGCGCTTCGACAACTGCATCGGCACCTGATAGTTGGCACCACCGACGCGCTTGGAGCGCACTTCGACCGACGGGCGCACATTCTCGAGCGCGAGGTGGAAGACCTCGATCGCCGTCTTGGGCATGTTCTCCGACTTGTCCTTGTCCAAGCGGCCTTGGATCACGTCGAAGGCGTCGTAGACCACGCGCATCGCGGTGGCCTTCTTGCCATCTTCCATGATGCAGTTGACGAACTTGGCCACGACCAGGTCTTGGTAGCGCGGGTCGGGCTTGAGTTGCTTCTCGCTGGCGGTGAAACGTGCCATCTCTGGGTCCTCTGGGCCATTGGCCCGGTTGTGTTCACGATGCTCGGGCGTTGGACATGCCCGGACTGGGGAGCACCGTTACTGGGGTTGTCGCAGGCGACCGGCCTGCACGGCCCGGGAGGATCCCGGGGCTGATCCCGCGGTTGCCCGCGGGTGATTCATCGTCGCAGAGCGATCACTTCTTCGCGGCCGCGGCCTTCTTCTTCACGCCGTAGCACGAGCGGCTCTTCTTGCGGCCATCGACGCCGAGGCAGTCGAGTGCGCCACGCACGACGTGGTAGCGCACACCGGGAAGGTCGCGCACACGGCCGCCGCGCACGAGCACGATCGAGTGTTCTTGGAGGTTGAGGCCTTCGCCGCCGATGTAGGCGGTGACTTCACGGCCATTGCTGAGGCGAACGCGGCACACCTTGCGGAGCGCGGAGTTCGGCTTCTTGGGGCTGACCGTCTTCACCTGCAAGCACACGCCACGCTTCTGCGGGCAGGCGGCAAGTTCGCGCACCTTGGACTTGGTGGCGGGAGAGCGGCGGGGCTTGCGAACGAGTTGGTTGATGGTCGGCATTGGCGTTTGAAGTGAAGGGTCGACAAGACTAGCGAAGCCTCGGCTCCGCTGCAACGGTCCGCTTCCGTGTTATAGGAAGACCCTTCCGCACCTTGACTTGCGGCATCATTCCCCTAGACTCCTCCGCTCGACACAGCGCGCCCTGTCGTGCGCGCCCTGACCACGGAGCCAGCCATGAATCCCGCCTTCCGAACTTCGCCCGGCCGCAAGCGCCGTCGCCGCGCGCACCAGGCCCTCAAGCCCGTGCACACCACCCTGTGCCCCAACTGCGGCGCTGCCAAGCGCCCGCACGCCTCGTGCATGGCCTGCGGCTACGTCCGCCCCGGTCTGCAGTTGAAGCTCGGCGGCCAGGAAGCCTAAATGCGCATTGGCGTCGACGTCATGGGGGGCGACAACGCCCCCGACGAGATCCTGAAGGGCGCTCTGCAAGCCCTTCCCCGCCTCGCCGACGACGACACGCTGGTGCTGCTGGGTGATCGCGGTGCCATCGAGGACACGCTCAGTGAGCGCGGCATCAAGGATCCGCGCATCGAGTGCGTTTTCACGTCGCAGGTCATCGGCATGGATGAATCGCCCGTCGACGGCATCCGCACCAAGGAAGACTCCTCGATCACCGTGATGAGCAAGATGGGCGCCCCCGGGCATGCCCAGCGGCTCGACGCGATCCTGAGCGCCGGCAACACCGGAGCGTGCGTGGCAGGCGCCCAGATGTACCTGCGCCGCCTGCCCGGCGTGATCCGCCCGGGCATCGCCTGCACGATCCCGACCTTCGCTGGCCCGGTCGTCCTGATCGATGTGGGCGCAAACATCGAACCCAAGCCCGCGCACCTCGCGCAGTACGGCGTCATGGGCGATGTCTATGCCCACGACATCCTCGGCATCAAGCAGCCCCGCGTGGCACTGATGAACGTCGGTGGCGAAGCCAACAAGGGCACCGCCGATGCCAAGGAAGCCCGTGAACTGCTGGAAAACACGCCAAACATCAACTTCATCGGCTTCGTCGAAGGCCGCGGGGTGTTCGATGGCGAAGCCGACGTGGTGATCACCAACGGCGTCGTGGGCAACGTCATGATCAAGCTCGCCGAGGGGCTCTCGGCCGGCATCTTCCGCGCCCTCGCCACCGAGGTCCTTGAGATCGACCCGTCGCTTGCCGCGAGGCTCGACCCGGTCGTGAAGAGCCTCTACGCGAAGTACGACTATCACGAGTACGGCGGTGCACCGCTGATGGGCGTGAACGGCACGTGCCTCATCAGCCACGGCTCGAGCCAGGCGCGCACCATCATGAACGCCGTGCTGCGCTGCAAGCAATTCGTCACCGCAGGCATCAACGACACGCTCGTCAAGCGCTTCGCGGCGTGCCCGGCGGCCCAGGCATGATCCAGCCCTGTGGTGTCCGCCTCGCGGGAACCGGCTCGGCCGTTCCCGGCACCACGCTGACCAACAACGATCTCGCGCGCATCCTCGACACCAGCGACGACTGGATCGCCCAGCGCACCGGCATCCGCGAGCGCCGCGTCTCGGCGGGCGCCCACGACCCCGTCTTCAACCTGAGCTGCCTCGCAGGGCAGCGCGCGCTCGACATGGCGGGCGTGAAGGGCAGCGACATCGACCTCGTGATCCTGGGCACCGTCAGCGGCGAGATGCTCTGCCCGAGCACGGCCTGCCGCGTGGCGGCAGCCCTCGGCGCCACGCCCGCCGGCGCCTTCGACCTCGCCGCCGCCTGCAGCGGATTCGTCTACTCGGTCAATGTGGCCGACTCGATCATCCGAGCCGGCCGCGCCAAGCGCGTGCTCGCGATCGGTTGCGATGCGATCTCATCGGTCGTCGACTACACCGATCGCACGGTGAGCATCCTCTTCGGCGATGCTGCCGGTGCAGTGGTGCTCGAACGCTGCGATGATCCATCAAAGGGCTGCCGTTACCAGACGATGAGCGCCGACGGCGCGAACTGGCAGCACCTGTACATGCCCTACCGCCCGGACATCGTGCCCGAGTGCGATCGAGCCAACCCGATCCGCCTGGGCAACCTGCGCATGAACGGCCGCGAGGTCTACAAGTTCGCGGTGAACCGCTTCCGCGAGGTGATCGAGGATGCGTTCCAGAAGACCGGCCTGACCGTGGACGATGTGAGCCAGGTGATCTGCCACCAGTCCAACGCGCGCATCATCGAGAGCGCCATCGAGAAGCTGAACCTGCCCCGCGAGAAGGTGCTGGTCAACATCGATCGCTACGGCAACACGAGCGCGGGCTCGGTCGGGCTCTGCCTTGACGAACTGAACCGCGCTGGCAAGACTCCCGACGGCAAGCCCTTCATCATGGTCGCCTTCGGTGGCGGCCTGACCTGGGCAAGCTGTGTGTGGGACAAGTGACGCACCCACCGGCGTGCACGCCGGCCAGACCAGGAGACAGCATGAGCCAGACCGTCCTTCTCTGCCCCGGACAAGGGGCGCAAGCCGTGGGCATGGGCACCTCGTGGGCCGCAGCGAGCAGCGCAGCGCGCGCCATCATCGACAGTGCAGACCGCACGGTTTCGCTGCCGATCGGCATGATGCTGTCGGCCGTCTGCGCCAACGGCCCGCTGGACCGGCTCAGCCGTACGGACATCAGCCAGCCCGCGCTCTACGCCGTGGGTGTGGCATGCGCCGCTGCCATGCGCGAACGCGCGCCGCTCTCGCTGGCCGCCGCCGCGGGGCTCTCGCTCGGCGAGTACACGGCGCTCCACCTCGCCGGATCATTCACCTTTGAAGATGGTCTTCGACTCGTTGCACTGCGCGGTCGCTTCATGCAGGAAGCCGCCGAAGCAAGCACGGGCGGCATGGTCGCCCTGATCGGAGCCGATGAGGAGAAGGCGCTCGAGGTCTGTGCCACGGCAGCCGCAGGTGACGTGCTCGTGTGCGCGAACTTCAATGCACCCGGACAGATCGTGCTGAGCGGCCACGCAAGCGCCTGCGACCGCGCCGTGACCGTGGCAGGCGACCTTGGCCTTCGGGCCGCCAAGTTGACTGTGGCGGGCGCCTTTCACAGCCCGCTCATGCAGCCGGCGGCCGAGCGCCTGGCCGAGGCCCTCGACCGGACCGCGCTCTCGGCACCCTCGTGCCCTGTCTGGAGCAATGTGACTGCCCGGCCGCACGGCAACGACCCAGCCACGATCAAGCGGCTCCTGGTCGAGCAGCTCACGGCCCCGGTCCGTTGGAGCCAATCCTGCACCGACCTCATCGCCGCAATGCGCTCCGGCGGTACAGTGACGGCGTTCCGTGAAGTCGCCCCCGGCACCGTCCTGAAGGGCCTCATGAAGCGGATCGATCGAACCTGTGAGGTGACCAGTCATGACCAGCCCGACCCTGTCGCTGCCTGAACTCCTGCGTTGCTGCGCGATCCTCGCGCCGCTCGCCCTCGCCGCATGCGGCGAAGAAGCACCGCCGCCGCCGCCGCCACCGGTCGCGCAGGCTGAGCCGGAGCCGCCACCGCCGCCGCCGCCAGCGGTCACCAGCATCGCCGAGCTCATGGAGCGCTACGGCATCGACCAGCGCGTCAGCCTGCCAGAGGACCTTGCGCCGCCGGCTGATCCGGAGCGCATCGCCATGCTCAAGTTCATGGATGGCGTGGTGCGCGGCGAACAGGCCAAGATCGACCCGATGCTCGGCGACGACGACAAGGCCATCCTCAAGGAGATGATCAGCGACGGCTCGTGGAAGCGCGCCACCGACAACGTCAACAAGGCCGAGTGCCGCTGGGGCAAGAGCCCCGATGGCGCCGACTGCGCGCTCGCCGTGTTCTCCTACTCCTCGGGGGATGATCAGGTTGCCATGTGGGCGTTCACCGCCAGCGATGACGAGAGCGGGACCTTCGTGGCCGAGCCGTGCCTGCCCGGCATGATCGACAAGCTTTCAGGCGAGGACTGGGTCAAGGCGTGGTTCGACGTGGTCTCGAAGTACCTCGCCCGTGCAGACGAGCCCGAGGAAGTCATCGCTCCCCCGCAGAAGAACGTTCAGGAAGAGGGCGACAGCGAGACACCGAAGATGGGCTCCGGCGTGGGCGGTGGCGGTGCGCCGATGCGCCGCAAGCCGCCGGCCGAACCGGTGCCGGCCCCGACGGGCCCGAATCCCTCGGGCAACTGAACCTGCAGTCCATCACGAACGACAAGAGCCCCCAAATGGGGGCTCTTTTCATGGTTGGTCGCGATCCGGTGCGCCGTTGAGGAACGGTCGTCACATGGTCATGCCGCCATCGACCACGAGCACGTGGCCGGTGACGTAGCTCGCTTCGTCGGAGCTGATATAGGCGCATGCCGAGGCGATGTCGTCAGGGGTGCCGAAGCGGCGCACCGGGATGTGCTCGATGGCCTTGTCCTTGACGATCTGCGGCAAGCCATCCGTCATGTCAGTCGAGATGAAGCCCGGCGCGATCACGTTGGCCGTGATCCCCTTGGAGCCGAGTTCCTGCGCGATCGTCTTGGTGAGGCCGATCACCCCAGCCTTGGCGGCTGCGTAATTGGCCTGCCCTGCATTGCCACTGATGCCGCTGACGGAGCCGACATTCACGATGCGCCCCCATTTGCCGCGCAGCATGTGGCGGCTGGCGGCGCGGCAACCGGCGAAGCAGCTGCGCAGATTGACCGACAGCACCGTGTCGAAGTCCTCATCGCTCATGCGAAGGATGAGCCCATCGCGGGTGATGCCCGCGTTGTTGACCAGGATGTCGAGCCGGCCGTGCGCCGAGGCGACATCCTCCACCAGCTGCGCAAAGGCCGCTGCATCGGCGAGATCGCAGGCGCGAGCCTCGGCACTGCCGCCCGCGGCCGTGATCGCAGCCACCACGTCGGCCAAGGCGCCTGCATTGCGCGCGACGGCGACCACATGGCGCCCGTCACGGGCAAGACGAAGGGCGATGGCCTTACCGATGCCTCGGCTGGCTCCAGTGACGATGGCGACGCGACGTTCGATGTCAGGATCCTTTCCTCTGGGCGCCGGAGCGCACGGCTTGAGTGTATCGGCCACCTCACTGCCCCGACGAGTTCGTTCGCCATCGCTATACTCCGACTCCACGGCATTCCGCCGTTGCAGGAGGCACCCCTTTGACCGAAGCAGAGATTGAAGCCAAGGTGATCAACATCATCGCTGACAAGATCAAGGTCGAGAAGGCCGAGATCAAGCGCGAAACGAACTTCATGACCGACCTCAACGCCGACAGCCTCGACATGGTCGAGTTGCTGATGGCCTTCGAGGAGGAGTTCGGCACCAAGATCCCGGAAGGCGACAGCGAGAAGCTGCAGACCGTGGGCGCGGCCATCGACTACATCAAGCAGCGCAAGGCTGCGGGCGGCTGATCCGGGCTGTGGCTGGTTGGCCCGGGCCTCCCCCGGAGCATCGATCCGGCCGCTCGCCTCGAGGCATCGACCGATTGAACCCAAGGAGGGCGTCCAAGCGCCCTCCTTGATGTTTTTGTGTAGGTTCTCCAGTCCATGCGCACTCTGACCCTGCGACGCGTCGTGGTCACCGGCCTTGGCGCAGTGACCGACTGCGGCCACTCCGCCCCCGCCACCTGGGATTCCATGATTCACGGCCGTTCCGGCATCGGACCGGTCACGGCGTTCGCCCAGAGCGGGGACTGGTCCGTCACCTTCGGCGGCGAGGTGCGCAACCTCGACTACACCAAAGTGCTCGATCCCCGGGATGCCAAGCGCATGGACCGGTACTGCATCTTCGGATACGCGGCTGCCTGCGAAGCCGCCGCCGACAGCGGCCTCGACTTCACCGCAGGTGACCCATACCGACGCGGCGTCGCGATCGGCAGTGGCATCGGCGGCATCGAGACGATCGAGCAGGGCATCAACAAGATTGCCCAGTCCGGCCCCCGCATGGTGAACCCCTTCACCGTGCCCAAGCTCATGCTGAACTCCTGCTCCGGCCACGTGAGCATTCGTTTTGGCCTTCGTGGCTCGAACGTGGCCACAGCCACGGCCTGCGCCAGCGGCAGCCACGCAATCGGGGCGGCCTACCATTTCATCCAGCGCGGAGATGCCGATGTCATGATCGCCGGCGGTGCCGAAGGCTCTGTGACGCAACTCTGCATGGCGAGCTTCGCAGCCATGAAGGCGCTGAGTACGCGCAATGACGCGCCGACCGAGGCGAGCCGCCCCTTCGACCGGGACCGCGACGGCTTCGTGCTGTCCGAGGGTGCGGGCGTGATCGTGCTCGAGGAACTCGAGCACGCGAAGGCCCGCGGAGCCCGGATTTACGCCGAGCTCGTGGGTTACGGCGTCAGCGGCGATGCCCACCACATCGCCGCCCCGGATCCGGCGGGTGCCGGCGCGCAGCGCGCGATGATCAACGCCTTGGCCGATGCGCAGCTCTCCCCCGATGCCATCGGCTACATCAACGCGCACGGCACGAGCACGCCGCTCGGCGATGCTGCCGAAGTCGCCGCCGTCAAGCAGGTCTTCGGCCATCACGCGACGAAGCTTTCAGTCAGCAGCACCAAGGGGGTCACCGGACACGGCCTTGGCGCGGCTGGCGGCATCGAGACCGTGGCGACCGTCATGGCCGTGAAGTCGGGCATCCTCCCGCCGACCATCAACCTGCACAGCCCCGACGACGGATTCGATCTCGACTTCGTGCCCAACCACGCGAAGGAGCGCTCGGTCCGCTACGCGATCAACAACTCCTTCGGGTTCGGTGGACACAACACCAGCCTCGTCTTCGCACGCTTCGAGGGCTGATCGGGATGGTGCATCCGCCGCGCAGGCATGCGCGCCCGACCTGTCGACTCAGGACGAGGTCGCGAGCATCAGGCGTTCGGACTGCTGCACGGCATCGCTGAAACTGGGCGCGCAGGCATCGGCGCCGACGAGCTTCCACAGGTCGGGTGCGATCTGGAACGGATGCCCACCGACGATGACGCGGACTCCGTCGGCTGCGCGGGAGGCGCGAACCGCAGCGATGGCATCGGCGAGCGGACGCAGCGACAAGGAGCTGCCGATGCCCAACGCAAGCACATGGACGGGGCGACCGGTCTGGGATGCATCGAGCATGGCAACGATCTCGTCGGCGGGCGTGTTCGCCCCGAGGCACTCGACCTTCCAGCCGGCCACCTCGAACAGATCGGCGAGCATGCGCACGCCCATGTCATGGTGATCGCCGCCCACGCTCGTGGCCAGCACGCGCCACGGTCGCTCGCCTTCAACCGGGACATCCATCCGCAACTGTGCCATCATCGATTGAGTGGCGTTGGTCACGAAGTGCTCGTCGGCGATCGAGGCCTCCTGCATGTGCCACATGCGCCCGACCTCGGCCATGCTGGGCACCAGGATGCGTTCGTACACCTGGGCCAGCGACCGGCCGGAAAGCCGCGCGCCGTGCACCACATGCCACGCGCGGTCGCGATTGCGCTCAAGAAGATGCAGCAGGTAGAGCCGTGCGGCGGTCGAGTCACCGCCCGTGGCATTGAGCAGCGAGCTCGGCTGCGGCAAGGCTGAGCCGGCGACGCGCTCGAGG